>NZ_JBHVKN010000077.1:0-21655 GCF_042798075.1 Nocardioides sp. NPDC057772 | reverse complement strand
AACCAGACCTCGGCCTGGGTCCGCTTGAAGGCGGTGCTGGCCGAGGTGTGGTAGCGCTTGGCGCCGTCCTTGCGGATGTTGCCCTTCACGACGTACGCCGGGTGCGGGCTGGAGCCGTCCTCGAGCGGGTCGGCGCTACCGGCGCCGTAGCTGCTCGCCGGCGGCAGCGGCTGCTCGGTCTCGGCGGCCGCGGTCTTCTTGCCGCGGTCGTAGAAGTCGCTGCTCGCACCGACGAACCCGGCCGCCTCGGCCGACTCGACGGTGTCGAAGTAGACAGCCGCCTTCGTACGCCCGTAGTAGGGGCTCGCGGTGGTGTGGTACTTCTTCCCGCTGCTGCCCTTGATCGTGTACGCAGCATCCGAGCTGCTGCCGTCGGCGGCAGGCAGCACGGCGCCCGGGTAGGGCGCGCTGCTGGTCGTGGCGGGCACCTCAGCGACGGGCTCCTCGGCCTTCTCCGCAGCGGGCTCGGTGGCAACCGGCTCAGTCGCAACCGGCTCGGCGACGGGAGCGGGCTCGGCGGCGTCGGCGGCTGCGGCCTCGGCGGTGACACTCTCGGCCTCGGCGACCACGGCAGCGGTGTCGGCCTCGGTCACCTCGGCGACGGCGGTCTCGGCGACGGCGGGCTCCTCAGCTGCGGGCTGGGGCTCGGGCTCGGGCTCGGGCTCGGCGGCGTCGGCGGCTGCGGCCTCGGCGGTGACACTCTCGGCCTCGGCGACCACGGCAGCGGTGTCGGCCTCGGTCACCTCGGCGACGGCGGTCTCGGCGACGGCGGGCTCCTCAGCTGCGGGCTGGGGCTCGGGCTCGGGCTCGGGCTCGGCAGCAGCCTCGACCGGCTCCGCGGCCGCGGGGGAGTCGGCCTCAGGGGTCTCGGCGGCGGGAGCCTCGGCGGCGGGAGCCTCGGCAGCCGGCTCAGCGTCCGCCTCAGCGTCCGCCTCGGTCACGGTCGCCTCGGTCACGGTCGCCTCGGACGGGACAGCGGCAGCAGCGACGGGGGCGCTGGTGGTCTCGGTGGCCGGGTGGTCCTCGTCCGTTCGGTGGGCGGCCTTGGCGTCCTTGCGGATCGGCCGTCCGAAGAAGAACCAGATCAGGACAGCGAGGACGAGAATGAGGGCAAGCAGCAAAAGCCACTTCATGGGGTGATGTTTCCTTCCGGGGGAGATCTCGGGTGTGTTGGTGGGGCAGCACAGCGCCCGACGAGGGTGGCGGCCATTTCCCGCGTCCCCCGATATGACCGGAAGAACCGTTGAGGCGCCCGAACGTTACCCTCAGCCGGGTAAAGCATGACTAACACATTCAGGAGCAGTTGCCCATGACCGCCCCGCGCACACTTCTGGCAAGTGCCCGAAAGCAGCTCGCAGAGGCCGGAGTCGACAGTCCCGACGCCGACGCGGCCATCCTGCTGGCCCACGTCCTCGACACCGACCGCAACCGCCTCTTCCTCGTCGACGACGTGGCGGAGCACGACGAGAAGACCTATGCGGACCTGCTCGCCCGCCGCGCAGAACGCGAGCCGCTGCAACACCTGACGGGGGTGGCGTACTTCCGCCACGTCGAGCTCGCCGTCGGCCCCGGCGTCTTCGTGCCGCGGCCGGAGACCGAGCTGCTCGCCGGCTGGGCGATCGATCACGCCGCGGCGATCGAGCGGCCCGTCGTGGTCGACCTCTGCACCGGCTCGGGCGCGATCGCGAAGAGCATCGCCGAGGAGGTCCCGGGCGCCGAGGTGCATGCGGTCGAGCTCTCCGAGGACGCCTACCCCTGGGCCGTA
The DNA here is from genome assembly GCF_042798075.1 of Nocardioides sp. NPDC057772. Lineage (NCBI taxonomy): Bacteria > Bacillati > Actinomycetota > Actinomycetes > Propionibacteriales > Nocardioidaceae > Nocardioides > Nocardioides sp. NPDC057772. The sequence goes on along the minus strand of NZ_JBHVKN010000077.1, from coordinate 19,890 downwards.
CGCAACCTGAGCGGCACCGGGGTGGACCTGCGGCAGGGCGACATGGCCGACGAGTTCGCCGATCTGGACGGCAGCGTCGACGTGCTCGTCTGCAACCCGCCCTACATCCCGCTGGAGGCCTGGGAGTCGGTCGCCCGCGAGGCGAGGGACCACGATCCCGACCTCGCGCTGTTCTCCGGGCAGGACGGCCTCGACGCGATCCGCGTCCTGGAACGGAGGGCCGCCGAGCTGCTCAAGCCCGGAGGAGTGGTCGGCTTCGAGCACGCCGACGAGCAGGGTCCGAACGCCGACAACGGCGGGGCACCGGCCGTCTTCGCGGCCACCGGACGATGGCAGGACGTACGGGATCACCTCGATCTGGCAGGCCGTCCGCGCTTCACGACCGCACAACTGGCAACATGAGCACTGTGACTGAGCGCTACCCGATCACGACCGAGGACGAGCAGACCAAGGCGGTGGACGCTGCCGCGGCCGCGCTGCAGGCCGGTGAGCTCGTGGTCGTGCCGACCGACACGGTCTACGGCGTCGCCGCCGACGCGTTCGACAAGGGAGCCGTGGCGGGCCTGCTGGCCGCCAAGGGCCGTGGCAGGTCGATGCCGCCGCCGGTGCTGATCTCCAACGTCGCCACGCTGGACGCCCTCGCGACGCGGGTCCCCGACTGGGCCCGCACCCTCGTCGAGGAGCTGTGGCCGGGGGCGTTGACGGTGGTGTTCCACCAGCAGCCGTCGCTGCAGTGGGACCTCGGCGAGACCCGCCAGACCGTGGCCGTACGCATCCCCGACTCCGACATCCTGCGCCGGATCATCGACCGGGTCGGTCCGCTGGCCACCAGCTCGGCCAACCGCACCACGATGCCCGCTGCCACCAACGCCGACCAGGCCGACGAGATGCTCGGCAAGATGGTCAAGGCGATCATCGACGGAGGCGAGTCGCCCGTCGGCGAGGCGTCCACGATCATCTCGGCCACCGGTGACGAGCCGAAGGTCCTGCGAGAGGGCGCGATCAGCATCGACCGGATCAACGAGCTGCTGGCGAAGCACGACGTCGCCATCCGGCGCCCGGGCGACCCGGACCCGGCAGTGGCCGACACCGACGTGCCCGACACGGACGCCGACACAGAAGCCTGATGCGCGCCTACGTCCTCCTCTTCCTGGTCGCCGCCGTGGTGACCTACCTGCTCACTGTGGTCGCCCGCGAGTTCGCGATGCGCACAGGGGCTGTCGCGAAGGTCCGAGACCGCGACGTACATGCCGTTCCGATCCCTTACATGGGGGGCGTGGCGATGCTGGGTGGCCTGGTCGCCGCCTACCTGGTCGCCCGCGAGCTGCCGTTCCTGGCCGACGCACCGGACTTCGTGCTGCAGGACACCGGCGTCGTGATCCTGGCCGGCGCGCTGATCTGCATCGTCGGCGTCATCGACGACATCTTCGAGCTCGACGCCCTCACCAAGCTGGGCGGTCAGGTCCTGGCGACCGCGATCCTGGTGGGCTTCAACCTGCAATACAGCCTGATCACCTTCCCCGACGGCACCCAGTTCGCCATCGATCCCGCTCAGGGTGCCCTGCTCACCGGGCTCGTCGTGATCACCGTGGTCAACGCGGTCAACTTCATCGACGGTCTCGACGGACTCGCCGCGGGCGTCGTCGGCATCGGTGCGCTGGCGCTGTTCCTGTTCTGCTACCAGTTCACCCGGATCAACGACATCGGCCGCGCCTCGACAGCGGCTCTCCTGACCGTCGCGCTCGCCGGAGCGTGCGTCGGCTTCCTGATCCACAACTGGCACCCCGCCCGGCTCTTCATGGGCGACAGCGGCTCGATGCTGATCGGCCTCATCCTCGCCGCCAGCGCGGTCACCCTGTCCGGCTCCTACAGTGCCGGCGGACTGAACGTGAACGCCTTCGACGCCTCCACCGCGCTCCTGGTGACCTTCCTTCCGTTGTTGCTGCCCCTGACGATCCTGGTGGTGCCACTCGTCGACCTGGTCCTGGCCGTCGTACGCCGCACCCGCGCCGGCCGTTCCCCGTTCGCCGCGGACAAGAAGCACCTCCACCATCGCCTCCTGGAGATCGGCCACTCCCAGCGCCGCGCCGTGCTGATCATGTGGCTGTGGGCCGGTCTGATGTCCTTCGGCTCCGTCTTCGTGACCCTCTACCGCGGTCCCGTCGTCATCACCGGCCTCGTCATCGCCACCGCCCTCATCGTGCTGCTCACCTTCGTCCTTCCCAAGATCCGCGGCGAGCGCACCGACAAGCTCCTCGAGGTCCCCGAGGAGCTCACGCCGCTGGAGGAACAGCCCCGATAGCGGTGCCTTGATCGATCAATTAGGGAGCCCAAAGACGCTTGTGATAGTTTTCACGAGCGTTCGGGATACGCTCCTGAACACGTGAAATGCCCCCAGAGAGAACGGCCGCCGACGATGACGACCGCAACCAGCAAGTCCAAGGTGCTGCGAGGTTCTGCCGCAGTGTCCGCAGTTGCTGTGCTCGCGGCGATCGGGGTGGCCTTCCTTCTTGCCGGGACCACTGGTCTGACCGGTGCCGCGATCGGATCGATCGCCACCGTGGTCGTGCTGGCGATCGGTTCTTGGGTGATGTTCTGGGTCGCGGCGAAGTCGCCCGCCCTGTCGATGCCCGCCGCCGTCGGTGTCTTCACGCTGTCAGGCATGGTTCTCTTCGTTGTCCTGCTGGTGGTCTCGCAGACCGGGGGAGACGCTGTCGTACGTCCGGCAGCCTTCTCGGTCATGGCGCTCACGGTCGCATGGACGACCACGTTTGCGGTCCTGGTGCGACGCGAGCGGATCCCGCTCTTCGACTTGCCCGGGGCAGACTCATGACTCGCCAGTAGTGCCTGATATCGTCCGGGCCGTCGGGGGCGGCCGCCGGGATGATGCCCGAGCCTTTGAAGCTCGCCACCCAGAATCGTACGTTCGAACAAACAGGAGACAGCGTGAAGTCGCTTGCCGCCACCGTCATGGCGTCGGAGTCGGGGCCTCATATCCCGGGGCCCGCGGACTTCTTCCTTCCGCCGATCATCGGATCCGGCGAGTGGGCTCCGACCAAGGTCATGCTCCTGGTCGTGCTGTCCGTCGTGATCGTCCTCGGCTTCTTCTACGCGGCCTCTCGCAAGGCCGCGGTCGTTCCGGGCCGGCTGCAGTTCGCCGGTGAGTACGTCTACGGGATGGTCCGCAACTCCATCGCGCGCGACATCATCGGCTCCCACGACTACATGAGGTTCGTGCCGTACCTGTTCACGGTCTTCACCTTCATCCTGGTCAACAACTTCTACGGGATCATCCCGCTGGTCCAGTTCCCGACGATGTCGCACATCGGCTACACCGCCGCGCTTGCTGCCATCACCTGGCTGATCTACAACATCGTCGGCATCGCGAAGCACGGTTTCGGCGGCTACCTCAAGCACCAGACGGTGCCCAGCGGTGTGAGCGGCCCGATCCTCATCATGATGGTGCCGCTGGAGTTCCTCTCCAACATCATCGTGCGACCGTTCACGCTGGCGATCCGTCTCTTCGCGACCATGTTCGCCGGTCACCTGCTGGTGGCGCTGTTCTCGATCGGCGGCGCCTGGCTGATCCTCCACTACGCTCCGACGTGGCAGGGCGTCAGCGCCGGTCTCTTCTCCTTCCTGCTCGGCATCCTGGTGTCCTTCCTGGACATGCTGATCATGTTCCTGCAGGCCTATGTCTTCACCCTGCTCTCGGCGATGTACATCGCCGGGGCCATCGCGGACGAGCACTGATACACAGCTCGTTCGACCAGCCAAACCCAACGATGTACAACAACTGACGCAAGGCGCGTCACAACCGAAAGGAAGTCCACAATGGACGGCTCCGCAGACATGATCGGCCTCGGCCTCTCCGCTATCGGCCCGGGTGTCGGTGTCGGTCTGATCTTCGCCGCGTACGTCGCCGGCGTCGCCCGTCAGCCGGAGGCCCAGAGCCGCCTGCAGGCGATCGCGATCCTCGGCTTCGCGCTTTGTGAGCAGTTCTTCATCATCTCCCTGGCTCTCGCCTTCGTCCTCTGACGTAGGGAACTACTGAAGGTTCCGACATGATCCTTACCCAGGTAACCGCTGCGGAGACCGAGATCAACCCGTTGGTCCCGCACGTCCCGGAGATCATCCTCGGTGTCATCGTCATCGCCATCCTCTTCGTGGGAGTCGCGAAGTTCATCGTTCCGAACTTCGAGAAGGCGTACGCCGATCGAACCGCGGCGATCGAAGGCGGCATCGAGAACGCCAACGCCAAGCAGGCCGAGGCCGACGCCAAGCTCGCCCAGCTGGAGGCCCAGCTGGCCGATGCTCGTCACGAGGCTGCCCGCATCCGCGAGCAGGCCCGCGAGGAGGGCGCCGCGATCAAGGCCGAGCTGCGTGCTGAGGCACAGGCCGAGGCCGAGCGCATCATCACCGCAGGCAAGGCGCAGATCGAGGCCGAGCGCCAGGCGGCTGCTGCATCGCTGAAGACCGAGGTCGGCTCGCTGGCCACCGGTCTTGCCGGTCGCATCGTCGGGGAGTCCCTCGACGACGACGAGCGTTCCAGCCGTGTGGTCGAGCGGTTCCTCGCTGACCTCGAGGCAGGGGTTCACTGATGGACTTCCGTGGAGCGTCGGCCGACGCAGTTGCCGCCCTGACCGAGGAGCTGAAGACCGCTGTCTCCGCCTCTCCTGAGGCGGCGGCGAAGGCGGCCGACTCCCTCTTCGAGGTCTCCCAGACCTTCCGCGCCGAAGCAGCTCTGCGCCGCTTCGTCACCGACGCATCGGTACCGGCAGAGGCCAAGACCGGTCTCGTCGGTGAGCTATTCGGCGGGAAGGTCGACGCGACGGCCCTCAGCGTGGTCGAGTCGGCGGTCAAGCACCGCTGGACGCACGCCGGTGACCTGAGCGACGCGGTCGAGCGACTGAGCGAGATCTCCGCGGTCCGCAGCGCCGGCAACGAGGCCAAGCGCCTCGCGGACGAGCTGTTCGCGGTCCAGCAGGCCGTGCAGGACACGCCCGCCCTTCGCGACGCGCTCTCCGACCCGGCTCGCACGACCGAGGACAAGGTCACGCTGGTCGACGACCTTCTCGGCGGCAAGGCGCTGGCCGCGACCGTCGCCCTGACCAAGCAGGCCCTGGCGGGCACCTACCGCACCGCCACGGTCGCGCTGGGTGAATACCAGAAGGTCGCCGCAGCGGTCGCGGGCGAAGGCACCGCAGTCGTTCGCGTGGCCGCTCCGCTCTCGGAGGCGGACACCACCCGCCTGGCCGCTGCCCTCGCGAAGAAGTACGGCCGCGAGGTCCACCTGAACATCGTGGTCGACCCGGCCATCGTCGGCGGCATCAAGGTCTCGATCGGTGACGACGTCATCGACGGCACCATCTCCAGCCGCCTCGACGGGGCGCAGCGAGCACTCGCCGGCTGATCCGGCATCACGGCCTCAACTGGCCGTATGACCCCTGTGTGACACAGACTTCGACGTAAGAACGAGAGAGAAGGCAGAGATGACGGAGCTCACCATCCGTCCCGACGAGATCAGGGACGCGCTGGCAAAGTACGTCGCGGACTACAAGCCCGAGGCGGCGAAGACCGAGGAGGTCGGCACTGTTGCGCGGACCGCTGACGGCATCGCCCAGGTCTCGGGCCTGCCCTCGGCCATGGCGAACGAGCTCCTCGAGTTCGAGGACGGGACCCTCGGTCTCGCCCTGAACCTCGAGACCCGCGAGATCGGTGTCGTCATCCTGGGCGACTTCGACAAGATCGAGGAGGGTCAGTCGGTCCGGCGTACGGGCGAGGTTCTCTCGGTCCCCGTCGGCGACGGCTACCTCGGCCGCGTCGTGGACCCGCTCGGCAACGCGATCGACGGCCTCGGCGACATCGAGACGGTCGGCCGCCGCGCCCTGGAGCTCCAGGCGCCGGGCGTGATGCAGCGCAAGTCGGTTCACGAGCCGCTCGCGACCGGCATCAAGGCGATCGACGCGATGACCCCGATCGGCCGTGGCCAGCGTCAGCTGATCATCGGTGACCGCGCGACCGGTAAGACCACGGTCGCCATCGACACGATCATCAACCAGAAGCAGAACTGGGACTCGGGCGACCCCGACAAGCAGGTCCGCTGCATCTACGTCGCGATCGGCCAGAAGGGCTCGACCATCGCCTCCGTGCGTGGCGCCCTCGAGGAGGCCGGCGCGCTGGAGTACACCACCATCGTGGCCGCTCCCGCGTCCGACTCCGCCGGCTTCAAGTACCTCGCCCCCTACACCGGCTCGGCCATCGGCCAGCACTGGATGTACGAGGGCAAGCACGTCCTGATCGTCTTCGACGACCTGACCAAGCAGGCCGAGGCCTACCGCGCCGTGTCGCTGCTGCTGCGCCGCCCGCCGGGCCGCGAGGCCTACCCGGGTGACGTCTTCTACCTGCACTCCCGCCTGCTGGAGCGCTGCGCGAAGCTCTCCGACGACATGGGTGCCGGCTCGATGACGGGTCTGCCGATCATCGAGACGAAGGCCAACGACGTCTCGGCGTTCATCCCGACCAACGTCATCTCCATCACCGACGGTCAGATCTTCCTGCAGTCCGACCTGTTCGCTGCCAACCAGCGTCCGGCGATCGACGTCGGTGTCTCGGTCTCCCGCGTCGGTGGTGCGGCGATGACCAAGGCGCTCAAGGCCGTCACCGGTTCGCTCAAGGTCGATCTCGCGCAGTACCGCGCGATGGAGGCCTTCGCGATGTTCGCCTCTGACCTGGACGCGGCCTCGAAGCAGCAGCTGGCCCGCGGTCAGCGCCTGATGGCGCTGCTCAAGCAGCCGGCCTACTCGCCCTACCCGATCGACGAGATGACCGTCTCGCTCTGGCTGGGCACCACCGGTCGCCTGGACATCGTCCCGACCGAGGACGTGCTCAAGTTCGAGCAGGAGTTCCTCGACTACCTGCGCCGCTCGCACGAGGGCACCCTCGCCGCGATCCGGGAGTCGCTGAAGTTCGAGGACTCCACCGAGTCCGCGCTCAGCGGTGCGTACGACAGCTTCCTCAACCAGTTCGAGACCTCGGAGGGCACCTCGGTCAAGCCGGGTTCCGCCAAGGAAGAGGCCCTGGCTGACGAGGACGTCGAGCAGGAGCAGATCGTCAAGCAGAAGCGGGGCTGACCATGGCCGTGTCAGTGCGTGAACTCCGCGCGCGGATCAAGTCGACGGAGTCGATGAAGAAGATCACGCGCGCCATGGAGCTCATCGCTGCGTCCCGGATCATCAAGGCGCAGCAGCGGGCCAATGCGGCCGCGCCGTACGCCCGTGAGCTCACCCGCGCCGTCTCCGCGGTGGCGACCTACTCCAACGTCGACCACCCGCTGACCACCGAGCCGGAGACGCCCACCCGCGCCGCCGTGCTGGTGGTCACCAGCGACCGTGGTCTGGCCGGCTCCTACTCCTCGAGCGTGCTCAAGGAGGCCGAGGGCCTGGTCGAGAAGCTCAAGGCCGAGGGCAAGGAGGTCGACCTCTACGTCACCGGACGTAAGGCCGAGGCCTTCTACAAGTTCCGCGGCCGCTCCGTGGCGCAGGCCTGGACCGGCTTCTCGGACCGACCGGACTACGACGCGGCCAAGGAGATCGGCGAGAAGCTGATCGAGGTCTTCGTCGAGGGCACCGAGGCCGAGAAGGCCGCCGCTCCCGGCGTCGACGAGGTCCACGTGGTCTACACGCGGTTCATCACCATGATGACGCAGAAGCCCACCGCCGTACGTCTCCTGCCTCTGGAGGTCGTGGAGGGCACCGAGGCTCCGGCCGAGGGCGACGTCCTGCCGCTCTACGAGTTCGAGCCGTCGGCCGAGGCCGTGCTCGACTCGCTGCTTCCGCAGTACGTCGTGAGCCGGATCTGGTTCGCGCTGCTGCAGGCCGCCGCCTCCGAGCTGGCCCAGCGTCAGAAGGCGATGAAGTCGGCTACCGACAACGCCGACGAGCTCATCAAGAAGTTCACCCGGGTTGCCAACCAGGCTCGCCAGGCCGGCATCACCCAGGAGATCAGCGAGATCGTCGGTGGCGTGAACGCGCTGGCCGACGCCCAGGCTGCGAACGACTGAGAACCCACAGAAAGACTGACTAGAAAATGACCGCACAGGTTGACGAGAAGACCACGACGGGCCGCATCGCCCGCGTGATCGGCCCGGTCGTCGACGTGGAGTTCCCCGTCGACGCCATGCCGGAGATCTACAACAAGCTCGAGGTCGAGGTCACCGTCAACGGTGAGACCTCCACCCTTCCGCTCGAGGTTGCCCAGCACATCGGTGACGGCATGGTCCGCGCGATCTCGCTGAAGCCGACCGACGGCGTCGTCCGCGGTGCCACCGTGACCGACACCGGCGCGCCGATCACCGTGCCCGTGGGTGACGTCACCCTCGGTCACGTGTTCAACGCGACCGGCGACATCCTCGACGTCGACCCGTCCACGGTCGAGGTCAAGGAGCGCTGGGGCATCCACCGCAAGGCTCCGGCCTTCGACCAGCTCGAGTCCAAGACCCAGATGTTCGAGACGGGCATCAAGGTCATCGACCTCCTCACCCCCTACGTGACCGGTGGAAAGATCGGCCTCTTCGGTGGTGCGGGCGTCGGCAAGACCGTGCTCATCCAGGAGATGATCGCCCGAGTCGCCAAGAACCACGGTGGTGTCTCCGTGTTCGCCGGTGTCGGCGAGCGCACCCGTGAGGGCAACGACCTCATCCACGAGATGCAGGAGGCCGGCGTCTATGACAAGGTCGCCCTGACCTTCGGCCAGATGGACGAGCCGCCGGGCACGCGTCTTCGCGTGGCCCTCTCGGCGCTGACGATGGCGGAGTACTTCCGTGACGTCCAGGGCCAGGACGTGCTGCTGTTCATCGACAACATCTTCCGCTTCACCCAGGCGGGCTCCGAGGTCTCGACCCTGCTGGGCCGGATGCCGTCCGCGGTGGGTTACCAGCCCAACCTCGCCGACGAGATGGGTCTGCTCCAGGAGCGGATCACCTCGACGCGTGGTCACTCGATCACCTCGATGCAGGCGATCTACGTGCCGGCCGACGACTACACCGACCCGGCTCCGGCGACCACCTTCGCCCACCTCGACGCCACCACCGAGCTCTCCCGTGAGATCGCGTCGCTGGGTATCTACCCGGCGGTGGACCCGCTGACCTCGACGTCGCGAATCCTCGACCCGCAGTACATTGGTCAGGACCACTACGACTGCGCCGTCCGCGTGAAGCAGATCCTGCAGCGCAACAAGGAGCTCCAGGACATCATCGCGATCCTGGGTGTCGACGAGCTCTCCGAGGAAGACAAGATCATCGTCTCCCGCGCTCGCCGGATCCAGCGGTTCCTCTCGCAGAACACCTACGTTGCCAAGCAGTTCACCGGCATCGAGGGCTCGACGGTTCCGGTCAAGGACACCATCGAGGCGTTCAACAAGATCGCCGACGGTGAGTACGACCACGTCGCCGAGCAGGCGTTCTTCATGTGCGGTGGCCTCGACGACGTCGAGGCGAAGTGGGCCGAGATCCAGAAGAGCCTCTGATGACGGACGCACTTCAGGTGGAGCTCGTCGCTGCAGACCGAGTGGTCTGGAGCGGCGGGGCCACCATGGTCATCGCCCGAACGGTCGACGGTGACGTCGGCATCCTGCGCGGTCACGCGCCGGTGCTGTCGGCGCTCACCGAGGCGGTCGTGGAGATCACTCCGGAGGAGGGCACCGAGGTCATCGCGACCGTCGACGGTGGCTTCCTCTCGGTGGCCAACGACCGCGTCTCGATCCTGTCCGAGCACGTGCTGCTGGCCCACGAGATCGACCTGAGCCAGGCTGAGGTCGAGCTCGAGGAGGCCCGTCGCCTGCTCGGCACCAACAACGACGCCGAGAAGCGCATCCGTCGTGCCGAGGCGCGCATCCGCGCCGTCGAGAAGGCCTCCTAGGAAAGAGGGGCGATACCCGGATGGCATGGTGGGAGCTGCTCTTGGTCGTTGTGGCCGCGTTGCTTCTGCTTGTCCTCGCCTATGGCATCGGGATCGCCGTCCGCCGCCGCCTGCTCGCCCGCAACGGCGGAGTCTTCGAACTGAGCCACCGCGTCCGGGACACCAGTCCCGGGCGCGGTTGGGTCATCGGCATCGGCCGCTACTCCGGTGACGCACAGCTGGAGTGGTTCCGGATCTTCTCGCTCTCGCCGAGACCCAAACGGGTCTGGCGCCGCACCGAGATGTCTTACATCTCCAGCCGCTCTCCCGAGGGGATCGAGGAGCTCGTCCTCTACCCTGAGAGCCTCATCGTGACCTGCGAGGTCAACGGCGACCACATCGACCTGGCCATGGACCAGCAGACGCTGATCGGCTTCCAGGCGTGGCTCGAGTCCCGCCCGATCCGGTCCAACTGGACCGTCTTCTGAGCGTTCTCATCCCGACCGTCCCCGGCGCAACACCGGGGTCGGTCGGTTTGCTTTCGGGGGCTTCCCTGATTGTCCGGAGGGCGTCTGCGACGGATCGTTGAGGTATGTCCTCAACCGCTCCCATTCCCACCCCGCCCACCCCGCCCACCCCGCCCGCTTCGCCTGCTGGCGATGAGCTCCGCTGCACCGACGCCGACCGCGAGCGCGTGATCGACTTGCTCAAGGCCTCCTATGCCGACGGCCGGCTCGACCAGGCCGAGTTCGACGTTCGTTTCGACCTGACCATGAAGGCGAAGACGTACGCCGCCCTGGAGCCGATCACGCGCGACCTGGTCGCGCAGCCCACGCCGGCCCCGGCGCCGGCCAAGCCCGCCCGCGACCTGCTGCCGCCGCCGACCACCGAGGAGAGGCTTCTGGCCGCGCTCGCCCAGGCCACGACCTGGGTGCCGATCGTCGTCGGTCCCGCGATCCTCTACTACACCGTCGGCAAGCGCTCCGAGTTCGTGAAGCACCACGCCGCCGGCGCCCTCAACCTGCAGCTCACCCTGCTCGCGGTCACGATCGTGACCTTCGGGATCGGTGGCGCGCTCTACGGGATCGCCTGGGTCCTGGCGACCGCCTTCGCCGTCATCGCCCTCGCCGGTGCCCCGCTGCGCCAGCCGTGGGTGCTGCCGATCTTCGGCCGCGGTGGTCCCTACGAGAAGAAGCGCGACTGAGTCCCACCCCTGGTCACGGCCAGGGGCGCGGCGAGGAGGCCACTAGCCTTTACTCGTGACGCCTCTTCGCCGTGCCCGAGCCGGATCGGTGGTGGCGTTCGCCACGAACGGGCTGCTGTCCGCGACCTTCATCTCCCGCATCCCCGCGCTGCGCGAGAGCCTCGGCCTGAACAACTCTGCCGTCGGCCTGATGCTGCTGGCGATGGGGATCGGGTCGGTCGCCGCCCTGCCGCTCGCCGGGGGACTGGTGATGCGCTGGGGCGCCGCCCGGGTCGTACGTCGCTGCGCGGTGCTCTGCGTCGCCGCACTGACCCTCGTCGCGATCTCCGGCAGCTGGCTCGGACAGGCCTGGCTGATGGCGCTGTTCCTGGTGGCGTACGGCATCGGCTACGGCGTCTGGGACGTCGCCATGAACGTCGAGGGTGCCGCGGTCGAGCGGCTCGGCGGGAAGACGCTGATGCCCCAGCTGCACGCGATGTGGAGTGTCGGGACCGTGCTGGGCGGGCTGCTGGGCATCGCCCTGGTCGGCACGCTGCCGACGGTGTGGCACATCGCCGGGGTCGCGGCCGTCGCGCTGGCGATCTGCTGGTGGGGGACTGCCGGGTTCCTGCCCGCCGAGGCTCCCGCGGAGGGGCACTCACCGCGGCGCGAGCTGCTCGCCGCCTGGCGCTCGCCCCACACCCTGCTGCTGGGCCTGATGGTGCTCGCCTTCGCCGCCGCCGAGGGGAGCGCCAACGACTGGGTCTCGCTGGCGATGATCGACGGCTACGACGTGAGCCACCGGGTCGGAGTGGCGTGCTACGCGGCCTTCGTCTTCTGCATGAGCCTGGCCCGGTTCGCCGGCGCGAAGGTCATCGACCGCGTCGGCCGGCAGCCGGTCCTGATCACCTCGGCGGCCCTGGCAGGTGCCGGGATCGTGCTCACTGTGCTCGCCGGCTCCTTCGGGCTCGCGCTCGTGGGCATCGTGCTGTGGGGCTTCGGCGCCGCCCTCGGCTTCCCGCTGGGGATCAGCATCGCCGCCGACGACGAGACCCGGGCGGCTGCTCGTGTCTCGGTCGTGTCCACGCTGGCCTACGGAGCCTTCCTCGGCTTCCCGCCGATCCTGGGTGCCGTGGGAGACCAGATCGGCACCCTGCGCGCGCTCCTGGTCGTCGCCGTCCTGATGCTGCCTGCGGCGGCCCTGGCGGCGACGGTGGCGCGGCGGCGGGCGGTGTAACACGCTGTTCGTAGGACCATCCGGTCGTTCTGGACGGGCGAGAGGTCCTACGAACGACGTGTTACACGGGAGCGACGGCGCCGAGCGAGAGCTCAGTCGAAGAGCGCGCGGATGTCGTCGGCGCCGATGGTGGAGCCCATGGCACCCTCGCCGTCGACGACCTTCGCGAAGAGCTCGGCCTTGCGCTCCTTGAGCTCCATGACCTTCTCCTCGATCGTGTCCGTGGAGACGAGCCGGTAGACCATGACGTGCTGGGTCTGGCCGATGCGGTGGGCGCGGTCGACGGCCTGGGCCTCGGCGGCGGGGTTCCACCACGGGTCGAGCACGAAGACGTAGTCGGCCTCGGTCAGGGTCAGGCCGACGCCGCCGGCCTTCAACGAGATCAGGAAGACGGGGGCGTCGCCGTCGCGGAAGCTCTCGATCACCGCACCGCGGTCGCGGGTGGCGCCGTCGAGATAGGCGGCGTCGATGCCGGCCTCGGCGAGCCGGGTGCGGGCCCGGCCGAGGAACGAGGTGAACTGGCTGAAGACCAGCGCCTTGTGGCCCTCGGCCGCGAGCTCCTCGATGTGGTCGACGAGGGTGTCGAGCTTCGCGGAGCCGACGTGGTCGTCCTCGGGGTCGACCAGGCCGGGGTCGAGGGAGAGCTGGCGCAGCCTGGTCAGCGCGCTGAGGATCGCGACCCGGTTGTCGTTGAAGTCGTCGAGCAGGTGCAGGATCCGCTGCCGCTCCTTGGCCAGGTGGGCGTCGTAGATCTTGCGGTGGGCCGGGTTGAGGTCCACCCCGAGCACCTGCTCCTGCTTGGGCGGCAGGTCGTCGGCGACGAGTTCCTTCGTACGCCGGAGCAGGAACGGGCGCAACCGCGTCCGGAAGCGGCGCAGCGCGCTGTCGTCGCCCGACTTCTCCACCGGGGAGACCACGGTATCGCGGAACATCCGCGGGCTGGGGTAGAGGCCCGGCGCCGTGATCGAGAGCAGCGCCCACAGCTCCATCAGCCGGTTCTCGAACGGCGTGCCGGTCACCGCGAGACGCCAGCGGGCGTCGATGCGGCGGGCGGCTGCGTACGTCTTGGACTGATGGTTCTTCACCTGCTGGGCCTCGTCGAGGACGAGGCCGGACCAGGGGCGGCCGGCGAAGGCATCCTGCTCGAGCCGGAGGATCGCGTAGGTGGTGACCACGACGTCGGCGTCCTCGCGGGCCTCGGCCACGGAGTCGACGCGTTTGCTCACCGTGCTCACCCGGAGGTCGGGGGTGTGGCGGCGGGCCTCCTGGACCCAGGCGGGTACGACGGAGGTGGGTGCCACGACGAGGTAGGGCGCGCGCGGGCCGGGCTGCGCATGCACGGCGTGGGAGATCGTGGCCAGGACCTGGAGCGTCTTGCCGAGACCCATGTCGTCGGCGAGGATCCCGCCGAGTCCCTGGTCGTGCAGGAACGCCAGCCAGTGGAAGCCGTCGCGCTGGTAGTGACGCAGCTCGGTCGACAGCCCGGTGGGCTCGGGCCGCGGGATCTCGCGCAGGTCGCGCAGCGCCTGGGCGCGCTGGACCCACTCGGCCGCCTGCTGGTCGACCACGCCCAGCTCGGCGAGCTCGGCCCACACGCCGAGGTCATGCTTGCCGACCGCGAGTCCGTCGCCGGTGCGCTCGTGGAGCTGGCCAGCGGCCTCGACAACGTTGCGGAGCCGGTCGAGCTCGGGCCGGTCGGTGGTGATGTAGGTGCCGCTGGGGAGGATCAGGTGGTCGTCGCCGCGGGTCAGCGCCGCCAGCACGTCGGGCAGCGGAACCGCCTCGCCGCCGATCCGGATCACGACCTGCAGGTCGAGCCAGTCCTGCCCGGCCACGGTGGCGCCCTCGGGAGAGGTGACCTCGAAGGAGATCTCGGGGTCCTCGTCGGTCTCGCGGAAGTCGGGGCGCTCCACCTCGGTGACCTCGACGCCCTCGACCTCGCGGAGCGCGGGGAGGTCGTGGATGGCGAGCGCGAGCGCGTCGCCGTCGCGTACCTCCTGCTTGCGGAGCAGTTCGGCAGAGACCTGCTCGCGCAGAGAAGCCTCCTGGGCCGGGTCGCGGACCAGGCCGAGATCCTCGCGGGAGTCGACCGGGTAGTGGCGTACGCCGTAGGCCCACGTCCAGCCGAGTGTGGCGTGCGTCGAGCTGCGCCAGGTGACCGTCAGGGTCAGACGGGGTGCGGGCGGCTCGGGGATGTCGAGGGAGTCGTCGGTCGAGCGCAGCGGGACCAGGCGGGCCAACGGGCCCAGCAGGGCGCTCAGCGTGCCGATCTCGGGCTCCGGGACGACGAGGGGCTCCCGGGCCGTCACCAGCCGCTGTGCGTGCGTCGACAGCGGTCCGGACAGCTCGCCGAGGTGGAGCACCCCGGTGTCGAGCACGCCCACCGAGCGGGTCGGGCGACCGATCGGGAGCACCGTCGGGCCGGCGTAGACGCGGTCGCCGTGCGCCAGGCCGAAGCGAAGGACGGCCTCGCCGTCCTCGCGGCGCAGCTCGCCGGCGAGCGAGAGCGGCTCGTCGAAGATCACCACGCCGCGTACGTTCTCCCCGGGCAGCACGGTCACGCCGCCACGGATCGCGTCGCGGAGGAGGCTGATCGCGTGCTCGCCGAAGTCGGCGAGGCTGAGCGAGGAGCCGCGGGCGTAGAGCAGCCGGTCGGGTCGCAGCTGCCGGGCCAGCTCCTGCAGCGGGAGCAGCTGGCTGCGCGGGAAGTCCTTGCCGGGCAGCGCGCCGGGGATGTTGGCCCAGTCGGCTCCCGTCTTCGCCCAGCGCTCACGATTGCCCATGCGCATCGGCCGGAGCTCGACCGTCGGGGCGCTCGCCACCGCCGACCGCGGGCTGTGTACGTCGATCTCCAGCGCCAGCGCCGGCAGGTCGTCCTCGGGCTTGTTGTCCTCGGCGAGCTGGCCCAGCAGCGTACGCAGCTCCGTCTCCCACACCGAGGCCTGGGACGTCACCGACGTCCGGGACCCGGTGAGGACGAGGCCGAGGGCGGCGCCGTGCTTGCAGCTGTTGCGTACGGGGCAGGTGCACGAGCTCGTCACTCGGTCGATGCCGTTGCGGGACTCCAGGCTGAGCGTCGCACGGTAGGGCGCAGGACTGCTGCCCCTGACCTCCGCCGTGGCACGCAGCGTGCCGCCGACCTCGCTGACCTGGGGCTCGCCGACCCGGCCCTCGGCCGCATAGGCCTTTCCGCGCTCCATGGTCTGCGGGTCGAAGGTCTCGCGGAGCAGGTCATTCGTGAGAGCTTCGAGCGAGGACACCCGACCTAGTCTTCCAGGATGAGGGCGGTTCTGCGACTTCGTGGACGCTCGTGGTGAGCAGCGTCTCGTTCGCTGTGGTCGTGGTGGTCTAGACCAGCGGCGCGCCACCCGAGGGTGCCGGTGCATTCATCGGCCTGCATAGCCGCGCGCCCGCGGAGAGTGCCGAGGCAACCGAATCCGAACCCTTCGCCACTTGATCGTCGCGTAAAAGGAAAGCCACCTCGATCCGAGCGGGGGGATCCGGACCGAGGTGGCGATGAATACTTTCGGCCAAGTCGGCTGTGAATGCAAGTCGAACCACCATGGCGGGAATATGACGTGTCGTATATCTGCCATGATGTCCGTCGTTCCTTCCCCGCCACGAAAGGGTTCTCGGATGCTCGATGCGCTCGGTCTCGACAATCTCGAGGAGACGGTCTACCGCCAGCTGGTCGGCGCGCCGTCTGCGAACCTCGAAGAGCTGGCTGAGGCGGCCGAGCTGGACACCTTCGCGGTCTCGGCGGTCCTGTCGGCGCTGGAGGGGAAAGGTCTGGTCGCGAGGGCCTCGGCGGGTCAGGACCGCTACGTCGCGTCGCCGCCGGCGGTGGCACTCGGGGCGCTGTTGGTCCAGCGTCAGGACGAGCTGCGACGTGCCCAGGTCGAGATGACCGAGCTCGCTGGTCTCTATCGCGGCTCGGTCGCGCGCCGTGACGTGGCCGACGTCGTCGACGTCGTGCACGGCACCGAGGCGATCGCCCAGCGGTTCGCTCAGCTGCAGTACTCGGCGAAGAAGTGCATCCAGGCGCTGCAGAAGCCGCAGGCCGCGGTCGTCACGCGGGAGGACGCCGACGAGGCCGAGCGGGCGGCGATCGAGCGCGGCGTCCGGCACGACATCGTGCTCGAGCGCTCCGTCTTCGACACTCCCGGCATCTACGAGACCATCGACTCCGCGCTCGAGATCGGGATCGAGCTGCGGGTCGTGCCGACCGTGCCGCTGCGCGCCTTCATCGTCGACCGGGAGATCGCCCTGATCCCCTTGATGAACAGTGAGCACAATACGGTCCAGGACGCGCTGCTGCTCCATCCCAGCGGCCTCCTCGACGCGATCCTCGCCCTCTTCGACCTGATCTGGACCTCGGCGCCGAAGCTCGTCGCGACGCCCGAGGGCACCGTGGAGATGGCGGCCGACCGGCTCGAGCCGCTGGACACCAAGGTGCTCTCGCTGTTGCTGGCGGGCCTGACCGACGCCTCCATCGGGGCGCAGCTCGGGCTGTCGCTGCGTACGGTCCAGCGGCGGGTGCGCCAGATGATGGACCGCGCGCAGGTCGGCACCCGCCTCCAGCTGGGCTACGAGGCGGGTCGCCGCGGCTGGCTGTGATCCGGTCTAGCGCTCGCCGCCCGGCACCCACAGGACGTCGCCCTGCTCGCGGTTGGCGTGCCGGGCGAGGATGAAGAGCAGGTCGCTGAGACGGTTGAGGTAGGTCAGGGCGAGCTTGTTCATGCTCTCCCCGTGGACCGCGTACGCCGCCCAGGCCGCCCGCTCCGCACGACGAGCGACGGTGCGGGCCACGTGCAGATGGGCGGCGGCGACGGTGCCGCCGGAGAGGATGAACGAGCGGAGCTTCTCCAGGGGCTCGTTGTAGGCGTCGCACCAGGCCTCGAGCCGGTCGATGTAGGCCTGCTCGACACGCAGCGGCGGATACTCCGGATCGGGCACCACTGGCGTGGACAGGTCGGCGCCGACGTCGAAGAGGTCGTTCTGGATCGTCGTCAGGACCTTGACGACATCCTCGTCGATGCCGCCGTGGGCCAGTGCGACACCGATCGCGGCGCCGGCCTCGTCGGTGGTCGCATAGGCCTCCAGCCGCAGGTCGGTCTTGGCGGTCAGGCTCATGTCGCCGAGCCGGGTCTCACCGGCGTCGCCGGTGCGGGTGTAGATGCGCGTCAGGTTGACCATGCGCTGAGCCTATGCGGGCGGTCCACTTCTCGGCGTATGGTCAAATGACAGAAAATTGTGACAAAAGTGACGAATGAGGCGATTGAGGTGCAACCAATCTGAGTGGCCGCGCGTCATAGTGGGCGAGAGGGAGCGTCTTTCTTCTATGTGAGGGCAACCCATTTCTGGGGATGGAGGCAAGCATGGAGATCGTGATCGACGGACCGACGCTGGTGCTGAGCGGGGATTTCGACGTACGAAGCACCTGGATGGCACGCAGCGTGATCTACGACCACCTCGACTCGGTGGAGGGGGACGTCGTGCTCGATGTCTCCGGCGTCGCCAGTGCTGATGTCACGGCGTTGAAGCTCCTCGCCGTCGCGACCCGGCAGGCGCACTCCGAGGGTCGTCACCTCACCCTGCACGGCTGCACTCCCGCGGTGCGCCGCATGCTCCACCTCTCCAGGCTCTATCGTGTCCTCGAGGTGGAGAACTCCCCGCTCATCGCGTAGTCGGTAAAGAGTGGTCGGCGAGTGACATCTTCCACACCGGAGCCGGTTACTGATCGGTAACCGAGGGGCTAGCATGCCTCTTATGACGGACACCACGCCTTCCGAGCAGAGCCGCCCGGCGAAGGATCGCTCCTGGCTGATGCGGACGTACGCCGGCCACTCGACCGCCGAGGCGTCCAACGAGCTCTACCGGACCAACCTCGCCAAGGGCCAGACCGGTCTCTCGGTCGCCTTCGACCTGCCCACGCAGACCGGCTACGACCCCGACAGCGCCCTCGCCCGCGGCGAGGTCGGCAAGGTGGGCGTGCCGATCATGCACATGGGGGAGATGCGCAAGCTCTTCGACCAGATCCCCCTCACCGAGATGAACACCTCGATGACGATCAACGCGACCGCCATGTGGCTGCTCGCGATGTATCAGGTCACCGCCGAGGAGCAGAACCCCGGCATGGACCCGGCCGAGGTGGCCGCCAAACTGGCCGGCACCACCCAGAACGACATCATCAAGGAGTACCTCTCCCGGGGGACGTACGTCTTCCCGCCGGAGCACTCCTTGCGGCTGATCAGCGACATGATCGCCTACACGGTCCACCAGATCCCGAAGTGGAACCCGATCAACATCTGCAGCTACCACCTGCAGGAGGCCGGGGCGACGCCGGTGCAGGAGATCGCCTACTCGATGTGCACCGCGATCTCGGTGCTCGACGCGGTCAAGGCGTCCGGGCAGGTCTCCGAGGAGGACTTCGGCAAGGTCGTCGGCCGGATCTCGTTCTTCGTCAACGCGGGCGTGCGGTTCGTCGAGGAGATGTGCAAGATGCGCGCCTTCGTCGAGCTGTGGGATGAGATCACCCGCGAGCGCTACGGCGTCGAGGACCCGAAGATGCGCCGGTTCCGTTACGGCGTGCAGGTCAACTCCCTCGGCCTCACCGAGGCGCAGCCGGAGAACAACGTCCAGCGCATCGTGCTGGAGATGCTCGCGGTGACGCTGTCCAAGAACGCGCGTGCGCGGGCCGTGCAGCTGCCGGCCTGGAACGAGGCGCTCGGCCTGCCCCGTCCGTGGGACCAGCAGTGGTCGCTGCGTCTGCAGCAGGTGCTGGCCTACGAGTCCGACCTGCTCGAGTACGACGACCTCTTCGACGGCTCGCCGGTCGTCGAGGCCAAGGTGGCCGAGCTCGTCGCGGGCGCCAAGGAGGAGATCGACCGGGTCCAGGCCATGGGCGGCGCGATCGCCGCGGTCGACAGCGGCTACATGAAGTCCGAGCTGGTCTCCTCGCACGCGCGCCGCCGCGCCGCGATCGAGGCCGGCGACGAGATCATCGTCGGCGTCAACAAGTTCACCACGACCGAGCCCTCGCCGCTGACCGCGGATCTGGATGCCGCGATCATGGTCGCCGACCCGCGCGCCGAGGAGGCCGCCAAGGCCTCGCTCGAGGCATGGAAGGCGGAGCGTGACGACGCCGCCGTCGCCGAGGCGCTGGCGGCCCTGGCCGCCGCTGCGAAGACCGACGCCAACCTGATGGAAGCCACCCTGGCCGCCGCCCGGGCGGGGGCGACCACGGGGGAGTGGGCCGGCACCCTGCGGGAGGTGTTCGGCGAGTTCCGGGCACCCACCGGTGTCTCCGGCGCCGTCGGTGCCGCGGAGGCCGGCGCCGAGCTCGCCGCGGTCCGGGAGAGAGTGAAGGCCACCGGCGAGGAGCTCGGCGTCAAGCTGCGCATGCTCGTCGGCAAGCCGGGTCTGGACGGTCACTCCAACGGCGCCGAGCAGGTCGCGGTGCGTGCCCGCGACGCCGGCTTCGAGGTCATCTATCAGGGCATCCGGCTCACCCCGGAGCAGATCGTCTCCGCGGCGGTCGCCGAGGACGTACACGTGGTCGGGCTGTCGATCCT
>NZ_JBHVKN010000076.1:0-22018 GCF_042798075.1 Nocardioides sp. NPDC057772 | reverse complement strand
CTGGATGTGGTGACTCCGGGCCGCGCCGCGGCCCGGAGCACCTCCAGCGTCTCGCCGACCACCAGGCCGGCCCGACGCATCTTCTCGATCTGCTCAGGGGTCTTGATCTGGACCTTGTTCAAGAAGCCCACTGCTCCCCCGTTGCGTACAAAGTTGTCCTTCTCAGGATTTCCGGATCAGGATTCCGGGATGATGTCGAGCTCGTCGAAGATCCGCTTGGTGACGTCGTCGACCTCACCCATGCCGTCGATCTCGTGGACCAGACCGCGGCCCTTGTAGACCTCGATCAGCGGCGCGGTCTCCTCGAGGTAGACCTCCTGGCGGCGGCGGATGACCTCTTCGGTGTCGTCGGCGCGACCCTCGAGCTCGGCACGCTGCAGCAGCCGCTGCACGATCTCGTCCTTGTCGACGGTCAGCACGACCACCGCGTCGAGCGCGTGGCCGGTGAACTTGATCATCCCGTCGAGCTCCTCGACCTGCGCGAGCGTGCGCGGGTAGCCGTCGAGCAGGAATCCGTTGGCAGCGTCGGGCTCGTCGATGCGGTTACGGACCATCAGGTTCGTCACCGAGTCCGGGACGTACTCTCCCTTGTCCATGTAGGACGCCGCCTCGACCCCCAGGGGCGTGCCCTGGGAGACGTTCGCGCGGAAGATGTCGCCGGTCGAGATCGCCGGGATCCCGAAGTGCTCGGCAATGAACTTCGCCTGGGTGCCCTTACCGGCTCCCGGCGGGCCCATGATGATCAGTCTCATCGGAGGAACCCTTCATAGTTGCGCTGCTGGAGCTGGCTCTCGATCTGCTTCACCGTGTCGAGGGCGACGCCGACCATGATGAGGATCGAGGTGCCACCGAACGGGAAGTTCTGGTTCGCGTTGATGAGCGCCAGAGCGATCAGCGGGATGAGCGCAACCAGACCGAGGTAGAGCGAGCCCGGCAGTGTGATACGGGACAAAACGTAGGACAGGTAGTCCTCGGTCGGCTTCCCGGCCCGAATTCCTGGAATGAAGCCGCCGTATTTCTTCATGTTGTCGGCGACCTCCGGGGGGTTGAAGGTGATCGACACGTAGAAGTAGGTGAAGAAGATGATCAGCGCGAAGTACGTCGCCATGTAGATCGGGTGGTCGCCCTGGACGAAGTAGTTGTTGATCCAGTCGACCCACGCGGGCGGGTCGGTCGCGTTCTGGTTGAACTGCGCTGCCATCGCCGGCAGGTAGAGCAGCGACGAGGCGAAGATGACCGGGATGACACCGGCCTGGTTCACCTTCAGCGGGATGTACGTCGAGGACCCACCGAACATCTTGCGACCCACCATCCGGCGGGCGTACTGGACCGGGATCCGGCGCTGGGCCTGCTCGATGAAGATGACCGCCGCCATGATCGCCAGCCCGATGACCATGACGATGGCGAAGGTCCACCAGCCCTTGTCGTTCTTGACCGCCCACATGGTGGCCGGGAAGGTGGCGACGACCTGGGTGAAGATGAGGATCGACATACCGTTGCCGATGCCGCGCTCGGTGATCAGCTCGCCGAGCCACATGATGACCGCGGTGCCGGCGGTCATGGTGACGACCATGACCAGGAAGGTGGCGGTGCCGTCGTCGTGCAGCAACGGCTGGGTGCAGCCCTGGAGCAGATCGCCGGAGCGCGCCAGCGCGACGATGCCGGTCGCCTGCAGAACGGCGAGGCCGAGGGTCAGGTAGCGGGTGTACTGCGTGATCTTCGTCTGCCCGGACTGCCCCTCCTTCTTGAGGCGCTCCAGGCGCGGGATCACCACGACGAGCAGCTGCAGAATGATGCTCGCGGTGATGTACGGCATGATGCCGAGCGCGAAGACGGTCAGCTGCAGGAGCGCACCGCCGGAGAAGAGATTGACCAGGTTGTAGAGCCCGGCGCTGTCACCGGTCTGAGCCGCGTCAAGACACTGCTGGACGTTGGCGACGTGAACACCCGGAGCAGGGATCTGGGACCCCGCTCGGAAGATCACGACGATCAGGAGAACGAAGAGCAGCTTCTTGCGCAGGTCCGGGGTACGGAACGCTGATGCGAACGCGCCAAGCACGAATGGTTCCTCTTTCGACAATCAGGGGTCGCAGGGCCTGCGCCGATGCGAAAACCCGTGGCAGCCTAACAGCCTCCACGGCAGTTCTTGCACGTAGGGCTGAAACAGCGGGAGCGCGGGCGGGACCCCGAAGGGGCGACCCGGCCGCGCTCCCACGTGACAGGCTCTACGTTAGTAGAACTGTCAGAGAACCGTGACAGTTCCGCCAGCGGCCTCGATCTTCTCCTTGGCAGAGCCGGAGAAGGCGTTGGCGCTGATCTCGACCTTGACGGTCAGGTCACCCTGGCCCAGGACCTTGACCGGGTGGCCCTTGCGGACGGCACCCTTCTCGATCAGGGTCTCGGGGGTGACGACGCCACCCTCGGGGAACAGCTCGTTGAGCTTGTCGAGGTTGACGACCTGGAACTCCACCTTGAAGGGGTTCTTGAAGCCCTTCAGCTTGGGGAGCCGCATGTGCATCGGGGTCTGGCCACCCTCGAAGTAGGCGGGGACCTGGTAACGGGCCTTCGTGCCCTTGGTACCACGGCCGGCCGTCTTACCCTTGGACGCCTCACCACGACCCACACGGGTCTTGGCCTTCTTGGCACCGGGAGCCGGCGCCAGGTTGTGCACCTTGAGTGCCATATCAGTCGACCTCCTCGACCGTCACCAGGTGACGGACGGTCTGGACCATGCCGCGGATCTCCGGGCGGTCCTCCTTGACGACCACGTCGCCGATCCGCTTGAGACCGAGCGTACGCAGGGTGTCTCGCTGGTTCTGCTTCAGACCGACGAGGCCCTTCTTCTGCTGGACCTTCAGCTGCGCCATCAGGCCGACACCTCCACCTTGGGCGACTCCGCGACCTCGGCCTGCGCCTTGAGCAGCGCCTCCGGGGCAACGTCCTCGACCGGGAGACCACGGCGGGCGGCGACGGCCTCAGGCTGCTCGAGCATCTTGAGGGCCTCCACCGTCGCGTGGACGATGTTGATCTGGTTGGACGAGCCGAGCGACTTGCTCAGCACGTCGTGGATGCCGGCGCACTCCAGGACGGCGCGCACCGGGCCACCGGCGATGACACCGGTACCAGGGGCGGCCGGACGGAGAAGGACCACACCAGCGGCCTTCTCACCCTGCACCGGGTGCGGGATCGTGCCCTGGATGCGGGGAACGCGGAAGAAGTGCTTCTTCGCCTCCTCGACACCCTTGGCGATCGCCGCGGGAACTTCCTTCGCCTTACCGTAGCCGACGCCGACCAGACCCTCACCGTCACCGACGATCACGAGGGCGGTGAAGCTGAAGCGACGACCACCCTTCACGACCTTGGCAACTCGGTTGATCGCGACGACCTTCTCGATGTAGGCGGTCTTGTCGGCGCTCTGGTTGCGACGGTCGTCGCGACCTCGGCGCTCGCCACCACGCTGTCCGCGCTGGGCTCCGCTCATCAGACTTTCCTCTTCTCTCGTTCGATCGTTGCGATCAGAAGGTCAGACCGGCCTCGCGCGCGCCATCGGCGAGCGCGGCGACACGGCCGTGGTACTTGTTGCCGGCACGGTCGAAGACCACGGTCTCCACCCCAGCGGCCTTGGCACGCGACGCGACCAGCTCGCCGACCTGCTTGGCCTTGGCGGTCTTGTCGCCCGAGGCCGACCGCAGGTCGCCCTCGATGGTCGAGGCCGAGGCAAGCGTCTTGCCGGCCAGGTCGTCGACGACCTGGGCGGTGATGTGCTTGGCCGACCGGGTCACGACGAGGCGCGGACGCTCCGGCGTACCCTCGATCTTCTTGCGGCCACGGGCCTGACGACGCAGACGCGAGCGGACACGAGAAGCGGTGTGCTTGTTGTTCGACAGCGAGATGGCCATCACTTACCAGCCTTTCCGACCTTGCGGCGGATGTTCTCGCCGGCGTAACGAACGCCCTTGCCCTTGTAGGGCTCCGGCTTGCGCAGCTTGCGGATGTTGGCCGCGACCTCACCGACGAGCTGCTTGTCGATGCCCACGACGCCGAGCTTGGTCGGACCGTCGGTGGTAAAGGTGATGCCCTCGGGCGCGTCGAAGATGATCGGGTGCGAGTAGCCCAGCTGGAACTCCAGCTTGGTCGGGCCCTTCGACAGGACGCGGTAACCCACGCCGACGATCTCGAGCTTCTTCTCGTAGCCCTCGGTGACACCCAGGACCATGTTGTTGATCAGCGTGCGGGACAGGCCGTGCAGGGCCTTGCTGTCCCGGCTGTCGTCGGGGCGCTTGACGTCGAGGACGCCGTCACCCTTCTCGACGGTGATCGGGCTGGCCACGGTGTGCGACAGGGTGCCCTTGGGGCCCTTGACGTTCACGACCTGGCCGTCGATGGTGATGTCCACGCCGGCCGGAACCGGGACGGGGAGCTTGCCAATACGCGACATGTTCTTCTCTCTCCCTTCCCTGATTACCAGACGTAGGCGAGGACTTCCCCACCTACACCCTTCTTGTTGGCCTGGCGGTCGGTCAGCAGACCCTGGCTCGTCGAGATGATCGCGACGCCGAGGCCGCCGAGCACCTTCGGGAGGCCGGTGTGCTTCGCGTAGACACGCAGACCGGGCTTGCTGATGCGGCGGACGCCGGCGATCGAGCGCTCACGGTTGCGGCCGTACTTGAGGGTGATCGACAGGGTCTTGCCGACCTGGCCCTCGGTGGGCTCCAGCACCTCGTACTTGGTGATGTAACCCTCCTGCTGGAGGATCTCAGCGACGCCCTGCTTCAGCTTGCTGTACGGCATCGAAACCGCGTCGTGGTACGCCTGGTTGGCGTTACGCAGACGAGTGAGCATGTCTGCGATCGGGTCAGTCATCGTCATTGGCCGAACGGCCCTTTCTCGTAGTGGTTTCCTCACGACACGGAGTCATGAGGACCTTCAACGTCAGTGGTTGGAACGGTGATCGCTCACCAGGAGGACTTGGTGACGCCGGGCAGCTCGCCCCGGTGGGCCATCTCACGCAGGCAGATACGGCACAGGCCGAACTTGCGGAACACAGCCTTCGGGCGGCCGCAGCGCTGGCAGCGGGTGTAACCGCGAACCGCGAACTTCGGCTTGCGGGCGGCCTTCACCTTGAGAGCGGTCTTCGCCATCTCAGTTCTCCTTGAACGGGAAGCCGAGCGCCTTGAGCAGCGCGCGACCCTGGTCGTCGTTGGTGGCAGTCGTCACGAGGGTGATGTCCATGCCCCGCGAGCGGTCGATCTTGTCCTGGTTGATCTCGTGGAACATGACCTGCTCGGTGAGACCGAAGGTGTAGTTGCCGTTGCCGTCGAACTGCTTGCCGTTCAGACCGCGGAAGTCCCTGATGCGGGGCAGCGCGAGCGAGAGCAGGCGGTCGAGGAACTCCCACATGCGGTCGCCGCGCAGCGTGACGTGCGCACCGATCGGCATGCCCTCACGCAGCTTGAACTGCGCGATGGACTTCTTCGCCTTGTTGATCAGCGGCTTCTGGCCGGTGATCGCGGTCAGGTCGTTGACAGCGCCCTCGATCAGCTTGGAGTCGCGAGCAGCCTCGCCCACACCCATGTTGACGACGATCTTGGTCAGACCGGGGATCTGCATGACGTTGGAGATGCCGAACTCCTGCTGGAGTGCGGGGGCGATCTCCTCGCGGTACTTCGTCTTGAGGCGCGGGGCCACAGCGGTGTCGGTCATGATCAGATGTCCTTACCGGTCTTGCGCGAGATGCGAACGCTGCGCTCAGCGGCGTACGTCGACCCGTCGGGGCGACGCTTCTGGACCGTCTCACGGCGGAAGCCGACGCGAACCGGCTCGCCACCCTCGAGCAGCTGGACGTTGGAAACGTGGATCGGGGCCTCGGTGGTCACGATGCCGCCGGTGGTGCCGGCGCGACCGCCCTGGTCCTGGACCTTGGTGTGCTTCTTGATGAGGTTGATGCCCTCGACGATCACACGGTCCTCGTTGGTGAGGACAGCGATCACCTTGCCGGAGCCGCCCTTGTCCTTACCAGCGATCACCTTGACGGTGTCGCCCTTCTTGATGTGCGAGCGACCCATCACAGCACCTCCGGCGCGAGCGAGATGATCTTCATGAACTTCTTGTCGCGCAGCTCACGGCCGACCGGGCCGAAGATGCGGGTGCCTCGCGGCTCGCCGTCGTTCTTGAGAATGACGGCGGCGTTCTCGTCGAAGCGGATGTACGAGCCGTCAGCGCGGCGGCGCTCCTTGACGGTGCGCACGATGACGGCCTTGACGACGTCACCCTTCTTCACGTTGCCACCGGGGATAGCGTCCTTGACGGTGGCGACGATGGTGTCGCCGATGCCGGCGTAGCGACGACCGGAACCACCGAGCACACGAATGCAAAGGATCTCCTTCGCACCAGTGTTGTCGGCGACCTTGAGTCGCGACTCCTGCTGGATCATTACTTCTCCTTGTCGAGCTGGTTCTCAACCGCATCCAGGGCGGTCGAGCCTTGCCGAACGTAATGGGATTTGATGGGCACAGGCCCAGCGAACAATGGTCGCTGGACCTGCACCCTTTGGTCAATTTGGCGACGTTTGTCGCCAGCCGGATCCGTCTCTTACGAGACGAGGATCACTTGGCGCGCTCGACGACCTCGACGAGGCGCCACCGCTTGGTCGCGGACAGCGGCCGGGTCTCCATGACCAGGACGCGGTCGCCGATGCCGGCGGTGTTCTGCTCGTCGTGAGCCTTGAGCTTGCTCGTACGGCGCATGACCTTGCCGTAGAGCGGGTGCTTCACGCGGTCCTCGACCTCGACGACGATGGTCTTCTCCATCTTGTCGCTGACGACGAGGCCCTCGCGCACCTTGCGCGTGTTGCGCTCGGTGGTCTCGGTGGACTCAGCCATTTCAGGCCTCCTCGGTGGTCTCGGTGCCCGGGGCCACGCGAATGCCGAGCTCGCGCTCACGCACCACGGTGTAGATCCGGGCGATGTCCTTCTTGACGGTGCGGAGCCGACCGTGGCTCTCCAGCTGGCCGGTGGCCGCCTGGAACCGGAGGTTGAACAGCTCCTCCTTCGCCTCGCGCAGCTTCGCCTCGAGGTCGACGTCGGTGAGCTCGTCCAGCTCGAACGCCTGCAGGGAGTTAGCCATCAGAACTCACCAGCCTCTCGCGTGATGAAACGGCACTTCATGGGCAGCTTGTGGATCGCGCGGCGCATCGCCTCGCGGGCCGTGTTCTCGTCGACGCCGGAGAGCTCGAACATGACGCGGCCCGGCTTGACGTTGGCGACCCACCACTCGGGCGAACCCTTACCGGAACCCATGCGGGTCTCGGCGGGCTTCTTGGTCAGCGGGACGTCGGGGTAGATGTTGATCCACACCTTTCCGCCTCGCTTGATGTGACGAGTCATCGCGATACGCGCTGCCTCGATCTGGCGGTTGGTCACGTAGTGACCCTCGATCGCCTGGATGCCGTAGTCACCGAAGGCCAGCTTCGTGCCACCCTTGGCCACGCCGGTGCGCTTGGGGTGGTGCTGCTTGCGGTGCTTGACTCGACGGGGCATCAGCATGGGTCAGCCCTCCTGGGTCGTGGTCTCGGCGGCGGGAGCCTCAGCGGCAGCCGGCGCCTCAGTCTTCGCCGCGCGGTCCGCGCGGTTCGGGCGGTCGCCACGGGAGCCACGCGACGGACGGTCGCCACGGCCACCGCGACGGTCGTTGCCACCGCGACCCGGGACGCCCGCACGGGCGGCCTGGGCGGCCTGACGCTCGGCACGCGAGCCGGAGACCTCACCCTTGTAGATCCAGACCTTCACGCCGATGCGGCCGAAGGTCGTGCGGGCCTCGTAGAAGCCGTAGTCGATGTCGGCGCGCAGCGTGTGCAGCGGGACGCGGCCCTCGCGGTAGAACTCCGTACGCGACATCTCGGCGCCGTTCAGACGACCGGAGCACTGGATCCGGATGCCCTTGGCACCGGAGCGCATGGTGGTCTGCATGGCCTTGCGCATCGCGCGGCGGAACTGCACGCGACCGCTGAGCTGCTCGGCGACACCCTGGGCGACCAGCTGAGCGTCGACCTCGGGGTTCTTGACCTCGAGGATGTTCAGCTGGACCTGCTTGCCGGTGAGCTTCTCCAGCTCGGTGCGGAGGCGGTCGGCCTCGGCGCCGCGGCGGCCGATGACGATGCCGGGACGCGCGGTGTGGATGTCCACACGGACGCGGTCACGGGTGCGCTCGATCTCGACCTTGGCGATGCCGGCCCGCTCCATGCCCTTCGACAGGAGCTTGCGGATCTTGACGTCCTCGCCGACGTACTCCTTGTACTGCTTGTCGGCGTACCAACGCGACTTGTGGTCGGTCGAGATGCCCAGGCGGAAGCCGTTCGGGTTGATCTTCTGACCCATTACTTCTTACCGCCCTTCTCGACGACGTCGGCCGGCTGCACGACCAGGGTGATGTGCGAGGTCCGCTTGTTGATGCGGGTCGCACGGCCCTGGGCGCGGGGACGCCAGCGCTTCATGGTCGGACCTTCGTCGACCATGGCGACCGAGACGACCAGGTCGTCGCGGTCCAGACCCTCGGTCGACACCGCGTTGGCGATGGCGCTCTCGAGGACCTTGTAAACAGTCTCGGAGGCTGCCTGCGGCGCGAACTGCAGCAGGGACAGGGCCTCGTCGACGGGCAGGCCGCGGACCATGTCGACGACGCGGCGTGCCTTCAGCGGGGTGATCCGCACGAAGCGGGCACTCGCGAAGGCACCCGGCTGGTCGCCGAGCAGGGAGTCGCGGCGGGCGCTGATGCGCTGCCGTTCGGTGGTGGTCATCGACGGCGTCCCTTCCGGTCGTCCTTGATGTGACCCTTGAACGTGCGGGTCGGTGCGAATTCGCCCAGCTTGTGGCCGACCATCGAGTCGGACACGAAGACCGGGACGTGCTTGCGACCGTCGTGCACCGCGATGGTGTGACCGATCATCTCGGGCACGATCATCGAGCGGCGCGACCAGGTCTTGATCACGTTGTGGGTGCCCTTCTCGTTCTCGGCGTCGACCTTCTTCTGAAGGTGGTCGTCGACGAAGGGGCCCTTCTTCAGGCTGCGAGGCATTGCTTACTTCCTACCCTTCCCGCTCTTACGGCGGCGGATGATCTGCGAGTCAGAGGCCTTGCGCTTGCGCGTGCGGCCCTCGGGCTTACCCCAGGGGCTGACCGGGTGACGGCCACCGGAGGTCTTACCCTCACCACCACCGTGCGGGTGGTCGACCGGGTTCATGACGACACCACGGACGGTCGGGCGGACGCCCTTCCACCGCATACGGCCGGCCTTACCCCAGTTGATGTTGGACTGCTCGGCGTTGCCGACCTCGCCGACGGTGGCGCGGCAGCGCACGTCGACGAAGCGCATCTCACCCGAAGGCATACGCAGCGTGGCCTTGGAGCCCTCGCGAGCGACCAGCTGGGCGCTCATGCCGGCGGAGCGGGCGATCTTCGCGCCGCCACCCGGACGCAGCTCAACATTGTGGATGGTGGTACCAACCGGGATGTTGCGCAGCGGCAGGTTGTTGCCGGGCTTGATGTCGGCGGTCGGGCCGGACTCCACGACGGTGCCCTGGCTCACGCCGACGGGCGCGAGGATGTAGCGCTTCTCGCCGTCGAAGTAGTGCAGCAGAGCGATGCGGGCGGTGCGGTTGGGGTCGTACTCGATGTGAGCGACCTTGGCCGGCACGCCGTCCTTGTCGTAGCGACGGAAGTCGATGATCCGGTACGCACGCTTGTGACCGCCACCCTGGTGACGCGTGGTCACGCGACCCTGGTTGTTGCGGCCACCCTTCTTGGGAAGGGGCTTGGTCAGCGACTTCTCCGGCGTGGTCCGAGTGATCTCGGCGAAGTCGGCCACCGACGAGCCACGACGGCCCGGGGTGGTCGGCTTGTACTTACGAATAGCCATGTTCAGTCAGTCCTTCTCACGCGCCGAAGATGTCGATGCGGTCGCCCTCAGCCAGGGAGACGATCGCGCGCTTGGTGTCGGGGCGCTTGCCCAGGCCGTAACGCGTACGACGGGCCTTGCCCTTGCGGTTGATCGTGTTGACCGAGGTCACCTTGACGTCGAACACCTTCTCGACCGCGATCTTGATCTCGGTCTTGTTCGCGTCGGGGCGAACGATGAAGGTGTACTTGTTCTGGTCGAGGAGGCCGTAGCTCTTCTCGGAGACCACCGGCGCGATCAGGATGTCGCGGGGGTCGTAGTGCAGCGTGCTCACTTGTCAGCCTCCTCAGCCTTCTTCTTGCCGGCCTCGACGAAGCCTGCGGCGATGGCGTCCTCGGCGGACTTGAAGTAGAACTCCGCCTTGGTGGACTCGTACCAACGGCCGCCCGGAGCGTGGAACTTCTTGTCCTTGCCCTTGACGTTGCCCTTGATGTCGAAGCCCTCGGGAGCAGAGCCGTCCTCGAGCGGCGCGACAGCGCCCTCGGGGAGGTCGATCTCCTTGGCCGGCTCGGCGGCGGGCTCCTTGATCGCGTCCTTCTCGACCTCACCGATGGTGACGGTCTCCTTGGCGGCGCCGACCGGCTTGCCCGAGACGAAGACCTCGTAGGCCGGCTTGGAGAAGACCACGTCGTCGGAGACGAGGACGTCGTAGGTGTTGAGCTGGTCGGCCCAGAGCAGGTGCACCTCAGGCGCGTTGCGCAGGCTCAGCGCGGCGACGGACTCGGAACGGTCCAGCACCACGAGGAAGCGCTTGGCGTCGGAGATCGCCTTGAGGGCGGTCAGCGCGGTCTTGGTCGAGGGCGCCTCGAGGGCGAACTCGGCCACGTGGATCTGGCCGGCGCGAGCCCGGTCGGAGAGGGCACCGCGGAGGGCGGCGGCCTTCATCTTCTTGGGGGTGCGCTGGCTGTAGTCACGCGGCTGCGGGCCGTGGACGGTGCCACCGCCGGCGAACTGCGGCGCGCGGGTCGAACCCTGGCGGGCGCGACCGGTGCCCTTCTGCTTGTAGGGCTTGCGGCCACCGCCGCGGACCTCGCCGCGGGTCTTGGTGGCGTGCGTGCCCTGGCGCGCAGCGGCCTGCTGCGCGACGACGACCTGGTGGATCAGCGGGATGTTGAGCTCAACATCGAAGATCTCAGCCGGGAAGTCGACCTTGACGGTCTTGATAGCCATGATCAGGCCTCCAGCTTCTTAGCAGCCGAGCGGAGGACCACGAGGCCACCCTTGGGGCCAGGAACGGCGCCCTTGACCAGGATGAGGCCCTTCTCGGTGTCGACGGCGTGCACGGTGAGGTTCTGGGTGGTGACGGTGTCGGTACCCATGTGGCCGGCCATGCGGACGCCCTTGAACACGCGACCCGGGGTGGCGCAGGCGCCGATCGATCCCGGCTTGCGGTGGTTGCGGTGAGCACCGTGCGAAGCGCTGACACCGGCAAAGCCGTGGCGCTTCATGGTGCCCGCGAAACCCTTACCCTTCGAGGTGCCCGTCACGTCGATCTCCTCGCCCACGGCGAAGGTGTCGACGGAGAGCTCCTGGCCGGCGGAGTACGACGCGGCGTCGGCGGTGCGGATCTCGGCCAGGTGGCGGCGCGGCGTGGTGCCGGCCTTCTCGAACTGGCCGGCGCCCGGCTTGTTCACCTTGCGGCCGTCGATCTCGCCGTAGCCGATCTGCACGGCGTTGTAGCCGTCGACCTCGGGGGTGCGGACCTGGGTCACGACGTTGGTGTTCGCCGCGATGACGGTCACGGGGACGACGACGTTGTTCTCGTCCCACAGCTGGGTCATGCCGAGCTTGGTGCCCAGGAGACCCTTCACGTTGCGTTCGATCGTCATGTCGTCAACCTCAGAGCTTGATCTCGATGTCGACACCAGCAGGCAGGTCGAGCCGCATGAGGGAGTCAACAGTCTTCGGGGTCGGGTCGATGATGTCGATGAGGCGCTTGTGGGTGCGCATCTCGAAGTGCTCGCGCGAGTCCTTGTACTTGTGGGGCGAGCGGATGACGCAGTACACGTTCTTCTCGGTCGGCAGCGGCACCGGGCCGGCGACCTTGGCACCCGTACGGGTGACCGTGTCCACGATCTTTCGCGCCGAGGTGTCGATCACCTCGTGGTCATAGGCCTTGAGCCTGATGCGGATCTTCTGTCCCGCCATCTGTCTCTCTCGTCCTTCTTGGTCAGCGTGCCGCGTGCTACAGGCTTCCTCCGGCTGAGTCGGCCCGGTTGCTCACCTCTGGCTCCGACCCCCGCGGTCGGGCGTGTCGCTTATTTTTCACAAGCGTCGCCGGACTTCTCGACGGGAACTCTCACCATCAGCTTCACTGGAACCACGCCTTCGGGATGGGCACACGGCGACCACAGACCACATCCGGACAGGCTCATCAGCCTGCTCAGGTGACGCGATTCAGTAGTCAAGGTGTGCACACCCCAGCGCACATTCACTGGAGCAACCCGAGAATCTTGTCACGCGTACGCAGGTGGCTCCAAATCAACGATGCCGCCTGGGTCGCTCTGAGAGGATGCCCCCAACCGAGCGAGTTCGCCGGCCGTCGCGACGAGGAGCATCAGAATGTCAGGAGTGTGGCCACCCCCACCGGGTGAGCAACCTCACCAGGGCGCGGCGACCCCGCCGGCCCATCCCCAGCCGCAACCGGGCTGGACCCAGCCGGGCTGGACCCAGCCGGGCGGGACCCAGCCGGGCGGGACGCAGCCGCTGCCGCCGGCCCACAAACCGGGAGCGATCCCGCTGCGGCCGCTGGGCCTCGGCGACATGCTCGACGGAGCCTTCCGGCTCGTACGTTTCAACCCGGGCGCCACGGTCGGCGCCTCGGTCCTCGTGGCAGCCGTCGCGATGGCCTTCCCACTGGTCGCGACGTCGGTGCTGACGTTCACCGGCGACAGCCTCGACTTCTTCAGCAGGTCGCTCGAGGATCCGGCGTACGCGCCGGGGACCGATGAGCTCGTGGGCATGGTGACGGCGTTCGGCGCCTACGTCGTCGGTGCCGTCCTGCAGGGCTTCGGCATGATCCTGGTGGCGGGGATGATCTCCCACGTCGCGCACGCGGCCGCGCTCGGGCGCAAGCTCACGCTCGGCCAGGCCTGGGTGGCGACCCACGGCAAGCGCTGGCGACTGGTCGGGCTGGCGACGGTGTTCGTCATCATCGCCGTGCTCGCCTGGGTCATCGCCGCGGTCCCCGTGATCGTGCTCGCGATCGTCGTCGACAGTCCCATCCCGGCGATCGTCGTCGGTGTCCTGATGCTCCCGCTGCTGCTGGCGTTCTGGGTCTTCGTCTCCACGCGGCTCTATCTGCTCTCCGTCCCGTCGCTGATGCTGGAGCAGAACGGTGTCTTCGGCGCGATCGGTCGGGCCTGGAACCTCTCGAAGGGCCAGTTCTGGCGGCTGCTGGGCATAGCGCTGCTGACCGCGATCATCGCCGGCGTCGCTTCCCAGATCGTCGCCTTCCCGATCAGCATCGTCGGCAGCGTGGTCGCCGTCGCCGCGCCGGAGCTCTACTTCCTGGCCACCCTCGGCAGCGGAGCCATCGCCCAGGTCGTCGCGGCGGCCGTCACGACTCCGTTCACCGGCGCGGTGACCAACCTGCAGTATCTCGACCAGCGCATCCGCAAGGAGTCCTACGAGGTCGAGCTGATGGAGCAGGCCGGGCTGCTGAGCCGATGATCCTCCTACGAGAAGTCCCTCCCCTGGCGCCGACGCCCGAGGAGGGTCGCTCCTGGCTCCAGCGCGAGCTGGCCAAGCCGGAGTACCACGACCTCGACCTCATCGAGCGGATCCTGCGCTGGATCGAGCGCACCCTGTCCGACGGCCTTCCCTCCGCCGGTGACGTGCCCTGGGCCCAGACCGTCGCCGCCATGGTCGTCTTCGCGGCGATCCTCGTCGGGCTCGGCCTGCTGGTCTCGCGCGCCCGGCGCAGCCCCCGGATCGCCCGCGACCGCAACGGCGACGTCCTCACCGACGAGTCGCTCTCCGCTGCCGCGCTCCGCGCGCGGGCCGAGGCTGCGTACGCCTCGGGGGATCACGGCACCGCGGTGGTCGACGGGTTCCGGGCGCTGGCCAGGCGACAGGTCGAGCGGGGCCGGCTCGCCGAGGACCCGGGGCTCACCGCCGCGGAGGTCGCGGCGAGCCTGGAGCGGGAGATGTCGCTCGAGGGCCGGGCCGGGCAGGCGGCGGAGCTCTTCAACGAGGTGCTCTACGGCCATCACCCCGCCACCCGTGAGCAGGCCGAGGGCGTGCTCGCGCTCGAGCAGGAGCTGGCGGTGGCGCGATGACGACGCAGGCCCCGGTCGCGGCCGAACCGGCCGCGGAGAAGCTGGGCTGGTTCCGGCGATACCGGCCGTTGCTCGCTGTGGCGCTGGCCTTCGTGACCGCAGTCGTGCTGGCGTACATCGCGACGCCGAAGGGCGGGGAGTCCTATGCGCCCTACGACCCCGAGAGCCCTGACACGGACGGCACCCGGGCGCTGGTCCGGGTCCTCGAGGACCACGGGGTCGAGGTCGATGTCGTCCGGTCGTCCGAGGCTCTCGACGGCACCGAGATCGAGGCGGACACGACCGTCTTCGTGACCGGCACCGACGCGCTCGGTGAGGGAACGGCCTCTCGGCTGCGCTCCCGCACCGACGACGCCGGCGACCTCATCCTGGCCGAGCCCGCGCCGTACGTCTCGGCGATGCTCGGTATCCCCTACGCGGTCGCCCAGACCCCCGAGACGGTCGAGGCGCGCTGCGACGACCCGCGGTGGGAGGGGCTCAGCATCCATGCCGACTCGGTCACCGCGTACGACGCCGGCTCCTGCTTCCCGCACGAGGGCGGTGCCGTGCTCGCGCCCGCGGACGGGCTGACCGTGTGGGGCGCGCCGCAGGCGCTGACCAACGAGCAGATCCTGCGGGCGGACAACGCGGCGGTGGCGCTCCGGCTGCTGGGTGAGAGCGACCACCTGGTCTGGTACATCCCCTCCGTCGACGATCTCGCTCCCGACGAGACCCACTCCCCCTCGTCCCTGCTGCCGCGCTGGATCGGTCCGGCCCTCTGGCTCCTGCTGCTCGCGGTCGTCGCCTTCGCCATCGCCCGCGGGCGGAGACTGGGGCCGCTGGCGGTCGAGCCGCTGCCGGTCCACGTCCGCGCCGGCGAGACGACCCGCAGCCTGGGCCGCCTCTACCGCCGATCCGGCGACCGCACCCACGCCGCGGCGACGCTGCGCCAGGCCGCCCGCACCCGCCTCGCCCAGCGGCTACGGCTGGGCCGGGAGGCCACCCCAGACGCCGTCGTACGCGCCGTCGCCCACCGCACCGGACGGCCCGACCTCGAGGTCTCCGCGCTGCTCACCGATGCTCCGATCGAGAACGACCAAGACCTGATCACGCTGGCCAACGCGCTGGCGGCCCTTGAGGAAGAGGTACGACACCCATGACCCAACCCACGACCGGACACGAGACCATCCCGTCCGTGTCGCCCGACGGCGCACGGGAGCGGCTCACCGCGGTCCGGGCCGAGGTCGCCAAGGCGGTCGTCGGTCAGGACGCCGCGGTCTCCGGGCTGCTGGTGGCGCTGGTGTGTGGCGGCCACGTGCTGATGGAGGGCGTACCCGGCACCGCCAAGACCCTGCTGGTGCGGTCGCTCTCGGCCGCTCTGTCGGTGGAGACGCGCCGGGTGCAGTTCACCCCCGACCTGATGCCCGGCGACATCACCGGGTCGATGGTGGTCGAGTCGACCCATGGCTCGCTGACATTTCGGGAAGGCCCGGTCTTCACCAACCTGCTCCTCGCCGACGAGATCAACCGCACCCCGCCGAAGACCCAGTCGGCGCTGCTCGAGGCGATGGAGGAGGGCCAGGTCTCCGTCGACGGGGTCACCCGCGCGCTGCCGCGCCCGTTCCTGGTGGCCGCGACCCAGAACCCGATCGAGTACGAGGGGGTCTACCCGCTCCCCGAGGCGCAGCTGGACCGGTTCCTGCTGAAGGTCGTCCTGCCGGTGCCCGAGCGCGCCGACGAGGTGCAGATCCTCACCCGGCACGCCTCCGGCTTCGACCCGCGCGACGTCGCCGGCGCCGGAGTCACCGCGGTCGCCACCGGCGCCGACATCGAGGCGGCCCGCCAGCACGTCACCACCGTCCAGGTGTCCCCCGAGGTCACCGGCTACATCGTCGACATCGCCCGGGCGACTCGCGAGTCCCCGTCGCTGTCCGCCGGGGTGTCCCCGCGTGGCGCCACCGCGCTGCTCCGCTCCGCCCGGGCCTGGGCCTGGCTCGCCGGCCGCGACTTCGTGACGCCCGACGACGTGAAGTCGCTCGCCCACGCCACGTTGGCGCACCGGCTGGCCCTGCGCCCCGAGGCCGAACTCGAGGGCGTCCAGGTCAGCCAGGTCCTGAGCTCCGCCATCGGCGCCGTCCCGGTCCCCCGATGACCAAGCCCCGCCGAGACGGCAGTTCTGTCGGCCGAAACGGCAGTTCTGTCGGCCGAAACGTCACTTGTCGCGCCGAATCGAGGTCGTGCCGATGACGATCACCTGGCGCGTCCCGCTGCTGATGCTGGCCGGCATCGTCCCGGTCATCCTCCGGCCAGCAGCGAGCACGGCTGCGATCTGGGTCGTGCTCGTGGTGGTGCTGGCGCTTCTCGACGTGCTCCTGGCGCCGAAGCCGGCGACCCTGGAGATCAGCCGCGAGCGGCTGGGCGGGATCCGGCTGGGCGAGTCGACGACCTCGGAGCTTCTGGTCCGCTCCCCTGCCCGGCATGTCCGGGCGCTGGTGCGGGATGCCTGGCAGCCCACCGCCGGAGCGACTCAGAACCGCCACCGGATCCGGCTCGGCCGCGGCGACCGCACCAGGCTGCGTACGCCGCTGCGGCCGCGCCGCCGCGGAGACCTGCGTGCGCTGGGCGTGACGGTGCGCGCCTTCGGACCGCTCGGCCTCGGCGCCCGGCAGCGCACGATGCCGGTGGAGGGGTCGGTGCGGGTGCTGCCCGCTTTCGAGTCGCGCAAGCATCTCCCCTCGCGGCTCCAGCGGCTGCGCGAGCTCGACGGCCGGGCCGCGGTGCGGGTGCGCGGGCAGGGGACCGAGTTCGACTCGCTGCGGGAGTACGTCCGCGGTGACGACGTACGCTCCATCGACTGGCGCACCACCGCCCGCTCCCGCACCGTCGTGGTCCGCACCTGGCAGCCCGAGCGCGACCGTCGGGTGGTGCTGGTGCTCGACACCTCTCGCACCTCGGCCGCCCGCGTCGAGGGCGCGGGCGGCGGAGTGCCGCGGCTCGACTCGGCGATGGACGCCGGCCTCCTGCTCGCCGCCATCGCCTCCCGGGCCGGCGACCGGATCGACTTCCTCGCCGGCGACCTCCGGGTACGCTCCCGGGTCCGCCTCGCCGGCCAGCGCGACGTCACCCAGCGCCTGCAAGAGGCGATGGCCGATCTCGAGCCGGTCATCGGCGAGGCCGACTGGTCACAGCTCGCCGGTGCCGTCGCGAGCCTCGGCCGTCACCGCGCCCTCGTGGTCCTGCTGACCCCGCTCGACCCGCACGCGATCGAGGAGTCGCTCCTCCCCGTCCTCCCGGTCCTGACCCAGCATCACCGCGTCGTGCTCGCCTCCGTCCGCGACCCCGAGCTCGAGGCCACCGCCGCCTCCCGCGACACCCTCGACGACGTCTACGCCGCGGCCGCCGCCGAGCAGACCCTCCGCCGCCGCGACCACACCGCCGCCATGCTCCGCACCCTCGGCGTCGACATCGTCGACGCCGACGCCGAGTCCCTCCCGCCCGCTCTCGCCGACCACTACCTGCAGCTCAAAGCCACCGGTCAGCTCTGATCAGTCGAGCAGCAGGAGGTCGAGCCGGCCAGCTACCGCCGCGTGGAGGTCGGAGTCGGGCACGAGGTAGACGACGACGCTCTGGCTTTCGTCGGCGAGGGAGACGAGATATCGACTTTCCTGCCAGAACTCAGCCGAAAAGGCGTACGGCGCGACCTGGACGAAGCTTTCCCACAGGCGGTCGTCGGCCGAGTCCACAAGGTTCGTCGTCGCGTAGTCGTCGTCCCGCGCCTTCGTTCCCTCGAGTGATCGCAGGAACGCTCGGGCCTCG
The DNA here is from genome assembly GCF_042798075.1 of Nocardioides sp. NPDC057772. Taxonomy (NCBI): domain Bacteria; kingdom Bacillati; phylum Actinomycetota; class Actinomycetes; order Propionibacteriales; family Nocardioidaceae; genus Nocardioides; species Nocardioides sp. NPDC057772. The sequence goes on along the minus strand of NZ_JBHVKN010000076.1, from coordinate 3,992 downwards.
TCGACCGCAGGCGGCGCCTCAGCGAAGGCCGGCATGTCGGTCTGGAACTTGGATCCATACGGCCGAAGCATGTTCAGGAGCGCGCGGACCTCGTCTCGCTGCTCGTCGTCAGTCGCACCTGGCGGGTACTCGACCGTGTACGCCCTGGGTCTGTCCGCTCTCGATCTCCGCCGTGCCACCGGATCCCTCATTCGTCTCGAAGCTCTTCAGATCAGCCGTTGAAGAACGCCACCAACTCGGGCACGGAATCCTCGTCAAACGGGAACTGTCCGGCGTTGATCTGGTTCACCGTGCGCGCCATCTGGCCGAACACGCCGCGGTCGAACCCTAGGTCCCGCTCGGCCGCCAGCTCAAGCAGGTTTCGGCTTTCCGGACCGCCGAGCGAGATTGAACACGTCCACGACGTCCCGCGGCGCTGCCCGCGAGCAGAAATCCTATGGGGCACCGAGAGAGGTCGGCCGATTCGGCGGCACGTCCGTGGCCAGCCTCGAGCTCGATGACAAAGCGGCGGCCGACGCCGGCGAGCTCTGCGAGCTCGGCCTGGGTCAGGCCGAGCGGTCTTGCGCACGCTACGCACCAGCTCGCCGATCTCACCTGGGGACATGGTCGCCATGCCTCCAGCGCACGCTCAAATGTTCCCGACTGGGAACATTCACGCCTGGGTGGCGACGCGGTCCTCGAGCAGGCGCTCGTCGATGTCTCCGGTGTCACCGTGGGAGGCGGCTGCGCGGCCGACGATGAAGACGTACGCGAAGAAGGCGAGCTCGGCAAGGATCCCGATGCCGACGCGGGCCCAGGTGGGCAGGGGCGAGGGAGTGACGAAGGCTTCGATGATGCCGGAGATCAGCAGGACGACGATGAGGCCGAGGGCGATGCCGCCGGCGGTGCGGCCCTCGCGGGCCATCGACTGACCGCGGGTCAGCGGGCCGGGGTCGATCCAGGACCAGAAGAGCCGCAACCCGACGGCGCCGGCGACGAAGACGGCGGTGAGCTCGAGCAGGCCGTGGGGCAGGATCAGCCCCCAGAACAGCTCAGCTCGGTCGTGGCGGTGCATCAGCGTGCCGAGGATCGCGAGGTTGGAGATGTTCTGGAACATCGAGTAGATCACCGGCAGCCCGAGCACGCCTAGAGAGATGCAGATGAACGAGACCCAGACGTTGTTGACCCAGACCTGAGTGGCGAACGACGAGGCCGCGTGCTCGCTGTAGTAGCCCTCGATGTCGTGCTCGACCAGCTGTTTGACCTGCTCCGGTCCCAGCAGCGACTGCTCGACCTCGGGGTGACGCAGGAGCCACCAGATCATCACCGCGGTGACGACCACGTTGGCCACGAGCATCCCCAGCCACCACCAGCGCAGCCGGTAGAGCGCGGCCGGGAACCGGTGGGTCAAGAACCGCAGGAAGCCCGACCAGGTGCTCGTCCGGGTGCCGGTGGTGCGGTTGCGCGCTGCGGCCAGCAGCACCGAGAGATGCTGGACAACCGTCGGATCGGGGGCGTTGCTGCGGACCACCGACAGCTGGGTGCTCACCCGCTGGTAGAGCTCGACCAGCTCGTCGGCCTGGGCACCGCTCAGCCGCCGCTTGTCCAGGAGCTGTTCGAGCCGGGTCCGGTCGGCCGCCGTCGCAGCCAGATACGCGTCGAGATCCACGCCCGCAGCGTACGCTGACCGCCATGACCCCCGCGCCGCAATCGCCCGAGCGGAGCCCCCAAGAACGGGCACAGCCCGAGCGGGCACTGCTCACCGACGACGACCTGATCACCGGAGACGCAGTCGCCCTTGACCTGCCCGCTGCCGGGGTAGGGATGCGACTGCTCTCCGGTCTCATCGATCTTCTGGTGACCTGTGCGCTGCTCGTGATCGTTCTGATCGTCTTCATGACTGCGGCCTTCGGCACCGACGACGCGCTCGCCTGGGCGGCCTACATCGCGGCGACCGCCACTGTGTTCGTCGTGTTCCCGACGACGCTGGAAACGCTCACCCGCGGACGCTCCATCGGGAAGCTCGCGCTTGGCCTGCGAGTGGTGCGCGATGATGGTGGCGCGGTCAGCTTTCACCACACCTTCGTCCGCGCCCTCATCGGATACGTCGAGATCTACGCTACGTTCGGCGCCGCTGCCTTCCTCACCGCGATGATCCACCCGCGCGGGAAGCGCCTCGGCGACATCGCCGCCGGGACGTACGTCATCCGGGTGCGGGTGCCGTTGCAGCCGCTGGCCCCGATCCAGATGCCTCCGGCGCTCGCCGTCTGGGCCTCCCGCGCAGACGTCGCGGCCATCCCGGTCGGCCTGTCCCTCGCGGTGCGGCGGTTCCTGTCCGGCGAGGTCGGCACCCACACAGACCCCGCGCGCCGCCACGCGCTCGCCGAGCGTCTGGCGACCAGCGTGCAGGAGTACGTCGCTCCCGGCCCTCCCCCGGGCACGCCACCCGAGGCCTACCTGGCCGCCGTGCTCGCCACCCGCCGCGATCGCGACGCGGCCCGGCTGGCTCGCGACGAGGAGCTCCGGGCGCGCCTCACCGCGCGCTAGGACTCTTGAGGCGCTTGGCGCTCAACCCGACCGCCTTCAGTTCGAGCGCGGCCAGCTTCGCCACCACGTCGGCGTCGCCCTCGCGCCAGGCCCTGACCGGGTCGTCGCTGATCTTCACCAGCCTGTGCAGCGGCTGCGTCGACATCGCCCGCAGCGCCACCAGGTCGGCGCCGGAGCCCGCCTCCAGGAACCGCTGGGTCGAGGTCGCGTTGCGGATGAACCGCCAACGCAGCGGTACATAGACCATCAGCCACATCAGCACCGGGACGACCACGACGGCGACCGCCAGCCAGATCGCGAGGGTGGAGACGGCCTCGACCTGCGCCTCCCCTGCCGCCCGAAGCTGGTCGGCGGCCCTCGCGGCACCCTCGAACGGCGCCGCGACCCCGTCGTCGACCAGCGGCAGGTCGTCGACCCGACCGGCCGCCTCGAGCAGCTTCTCGGAGAGGGAGGTGCCGGCGTCGTCCATCTTCTCGCCGGGTACGGCGAGGGCCGAGACCAGCTCGTGGACGAGCCTCCCGAAGAGGATCCACCCGACGATCCAAGCCACGGTCAGCAGGTCGGCGAACAGCTGGGCGACGCGGTGGGAGGGCGTGTCGGCGTACAACTTCATGCCGCCGATCTTGACGGCTTCGGGCCTACAGATCAGTCACGACACGGGTAGTTCGGGTCAACGCCTCCGGTAGAGCAGGTCGGTGATGACCCGGTCCTTGGCCAGCCCCTTGCGCTCGAACTTGGTCACCGGGCGCTCGTCCCAGCGCTCGACCACCCCACCGCTCAGCAGCGGCTCCGCGTCGAGGACCTCGACCATCTGCTCGGCGTACTGGACCCAGTCGGTCGCCAGTCGCCAGGTCCCGCCGGACTCGAGCCGCTCCGCGATCATCCGTGCGTTGGTGGGCGTGACCAGGCGACGCTTGTGGTGGCGGGTCTTGTGCCAGGGGTCGGGGAAGAAGGTCCAGATCTCGCGGACCGACTCCGGAGCAACGATGTTCTCGAGCGTCCAGAGCGCGTCGACGCTGCAGAAACGTACGTTCGTCGCCCCCGCGGCGCCCACCCGACCGAGGCTCTCCGCGACGCCCGGCCGCCAGACCTCCAGCGCCAGGATGTTGGCCTCGGGACGGTTCGCTGCCAGGACTGCCGTCGCCTCGCCCACGCCGCCGCCGATGTCGACGATCAGCGGAGCCTTGCGACCGAACCAGGCCTCCAGCGAGAAGCCCTGCTCGTCGACGGCCTCGTCGGGGATCACCCACTCCTCGGCGTACGCGTCCCAGGCTTTTTGCTGCTTGGCGTCCAGGCGGCTTCCTCGGCGGGTGTAGGTGAGGACCTCGCGGACGGTGCGGCCGTCGTCGAGCAGGCGCCATGTCGTGGATGATCTCCAGCATCGCGGTGCCCTCGTCACCGCTGCCCGCCTGGCCGGGGAGGACGTCGACGGCGGGGAGTTCGCCGGCGGTCTGCGACGCCTGGAG
>NZ_JBHVKN010000075.1:10868-22228 GCF_042798075.1 Nocardioides sp. NPDC057772 | reverse complement strand
GAGAACCTCTACGGCCCGGACCCGGACGGCTCGGGCAGGTCCTCCGTCCTCGAAGGCGGCTTCGTCCGGGACGCCGACCGCTTCGACCCCGTGCTCTTCAACATCTCGCCGCGCGAGGCGCTGGCGATGGACCCGCAGCAGCGGCTGCTGCGGCCGCAGAGATCCGGCGGTTGCTCGCGACGGCGAGCTGGAAGGACCACTCCAAGCCGATCGGGACGGCGATGACGCCGGGGTCACCTTCGATCAACGCCCGCGGCACGACCGCGACGCCCAGACCTCGGCACACTAGGTTGCGCGCGAGCTCGAAGTTCGTGACCTCGGTGCGGACGGTCCGCGATACGCCGGCAGCGGCGAAGGCGGTGTCCACGACCGTACGGTTGCCCCATCCTGTCGGGAAGTCGACCCAGATCTCCCCGGCCAGGTCGGCGGCGGACACGGCAGCTGCCCGCGCCAGGCGGTGGCCGGGCGCGCAGATGAAGACCAGCTCGTCGCCGTGGATGCGGGTGAGGGTCAATCCGGGCAGGGAGTCCGCGGCCGTGGAGACCAGGGCGAGGTCAAGGGCTCCTGAGCGGACGTCCGCCTCGCTGGTGGCGCTGCCCGCGATGGTCTGCCGCAGCCGCACGGTGATGCCGGGGTGGCGGGCCGCGAAGCCCTGCAGAACCTCGGCGATGTCCCAGCGCCCGGTGTAGGAGAGCGTGCCGAACAGGACGGTGCCGACCACCTGGCCGCGGGCGCCGGCGACCGCCTCCCGGGCGGCCTCGATGCCGGCGAGCACGTCGCGAGCCCGTGGGAGCAGCGCCTCGCCCTCGGCGGTGAGCGCAAGGCGGTGGTAGCCGCGCTCGATCAGTGGTGCCCCCAGCCCGCGCTCGAGCTGCTTGATGGCCGCGGAGACGGCGGACTGCACAACACCGACCCGGTCCGCGCCCGCGGTGAAGCTGCCGGTCTCGGCGACGGCGACGAAGTACTCCAGCTGGTGGGGCTGCATGTGGCTCACTATCGCAGATCATGATGTGTACCTTCGACGAGATTCGTTGGAGATGATCCTGTGGTTCGGTCAGCATGGAGGCATGACGACAATCCAGGCCGCGCCCCGTAGCGTGCGGCACCACCACGTCCGCGGGTTCTGGTCGGTGGCGTTCCTGTTCGCGGTGACGATGGCCTTCGCCGCCGCGCCGGCACCGCTCTACGTCTTCTACGTCGACGAGCAGGGGTGGGGCTCGTTCGTGATCACGGTGGTGTTCGCGACGTACGGCGCGGGTGTGGCGGTCTCGCTCTTCCTCGCCGGCCACCTCTCGGACCGGTTCGGGCGGCGGCGGGTGGTGGCTCCGGCCGTGCTGCTCAACGTGCTCTCGGCGCTGATCTTCCTCTCGACCCACGAGCTGGGCTGGCTGCTGCTGGCGCGGTTGCTGTCCGGGCTCGGTGTCGGGATGCTCACCGCGACCGCGACGGCCCATCTCGCCGAGCTGCACCGACGGAGCCGGCCGGACGCGCCGGCGACCCGGGCCGAGGTGGTGGCGACGGCGGCCAACATCGGCGGACTGGGGTTGGGCCCGCTGGTCGCCGGGGCCCTGGCCGAGTGGGCGCCGCGGCCGCTCTACACGCCGTACGCGGTGTTCGCGTTCCTCATGGTGATCGGTCTGCTCGCGGTGGTCGCGGCGCCGGAGACGGTCGACACCGACCAGCCCGACTGGACCTACCGGCCGCAACGGGTGCGGGTGCCGGCCGACGCGCGCGGTGCCTACTTCGCCGCGGGCATGGCGAGCTTCGTCGCGTTCGCGATGTTCGGTTTCTTCACCTCGCTGGTGCCGTCGTTCCTCGCCGAGGAGCTGGACATGCACTCCCATCTCGTCGCCGGAGCGGTCGGGTTCTCGATCTTCGGGGCCGCAGCGCTCTTCCAGGTGGTCGCCGGCCGCTGGCCGCGCCGAAGGCTGTACGTCACCGGGCTGGTCGCCCTGACGGTCGGCCTGCTCCTCGTGGTCGGGGCCCTGCTGTCCGGCACGTTCTGGGCACTGGTCGTCGGGGCCGTCGTCACCGGGGCCGGGTCGGGGATGTCGTTCAAGGCGGCCGTCGCGACCGTGATCTCGGTGGCGCCGGCGAGCGGCCGCGGCGAGGCGCTCGCCGGCCTCTTCCTGATGGCCTACCTGGGCATCACGGTGCCCGTGGTGCTGCTCGGGATCCTGGTGCAGTACGTCGCCACCGACCCGGCGATGCTCGCCTTCGGCGCGCTCCTGCTGGTGCTGCTCGGGGTCGCTGCTCGCGGAGTGGCCGGGGCGCGGCGTACGGCCTGAACGACCGGGGGCGTGATGCGGGGGACGGTATGGGGACCTGAACCCGCTGGGTAGCGTGGCGCGCCAGCCCCCAACCTCTGGAGTTCTGTCATGACCATCGGCCTAGGGATCATCCTGCTGGTCCTCGGACTCGTCCTGCTCACCCGCGCCGTGGATCTGCCCGACGAGGTCGCCAACGCGATCGCCAGCGAGCCGCTGGGCTGGATCTTCGTCGTCACCGGCGGCCTCGCGATCGTGATCGGCGTCCTGCTGTCGGTGAACCGGTCCCAGCACACCACCGCCGTCGAGCACCGTCAGTTCGACCCCGGCCCCTACGCCGGTGGGCCCCCGGGGCCCTACCCTCCGGGCCCGCCTCCGCAGGGCCACTACCCGCCGGCCGGGCAGCCCATGCCGGGCCACGCCCCGCAGAGCCAGCACTTCGGCACCGGTTACCCCGGCGGCCGGGCCTGACCCGTTCAGAGGGGGCGCGTCGGTCGTAGCCCGGAGCGGGCGGCGCGGCGTACGGCCTCGCTCAGGTCGTCGAGAGCGATGGAGTCGAGGCGCCAGCGCTGCCAGAAGAGCTGGATGTCGATCGGCTTCGCGCCGGGGAGCGGGATCGTGGTCCTGGACGCGAGGTCGGCCTCCGCCTGTGCATCCAGCAGCATCCCCCAGCCGAGGCCGCGCCGGATCGCCTCGTGGAAGTCGTGGCTGCTCGGGACCCGGTGGACGACCGGCGGCCGGGTCGCGCGGTGCGCCGCGAGCACCTCGTCTTGGAGGTGGTCCTTCTCGTTGTAGACGATCATCGGCATCGCGCTCCAGTCGATGCCTCGACCCTTGCGGTATCGCTCGACGAGCGCCGGGGTCGCGCCGGGCGTGTAGCGCAGCCTTCCCAGCGGCTCGACCGTGCAGCCCTGGACCGGCTTCGGCTCGCTGGTGACGGCGGCGAGGACCTCGCCGCGGCGCAGCGCGTCGGCCGAGTAGCCCTGGTCCTCCACGGTGATCCGCAGTGCGGTCCGGTCCCAGGTCGCGACCTCGTCGAGCACGGGGCGGAACCAGGTCGCGAGGGTGTCCGCGTTGACCACGACCGAGAGGTCGACGACGGTGTCGTCGGTGTCCCCCGTCTTCAGGGTCGCGGCGGCCTCGGCGAGCAGCAGGCGCAGCTGTCTGCCCTGGCGGATCAGGGGCTCACCGGCCTCGGTGGGCGTGCAGGGAGTCGTACGCCGCACCAGCACCTGACCGGCCGCGCGCTCGAGCGCCCGGATCCGCTGGCTGACCGCGCTCGGGGTGATGTGGAGGCGGCGCGCGGCGGCGTCGAAGGTGCCTTCCTCGGCGATCACGACGAGGGTCTCGAGCTGGGTCGGATCGAGGGTCGGCATGTCTTAAGTGTGGCTTATCTTCGGTAAGATTCTTTCGTTGGCCTGTAGATCGCGGGAGGCTTAGCGTCGCTGACGTGATCAATGCCAGCCTCGCCGGGCTCCTCACCGGGCTCAGCCTCATCGTCGCCATCGGATCGCAGAACGCGTACGTCCTGCGGCAGGGCATCCTGCGCTCGCACGTCCTCGTCGTGGTGAGCGTGTGCGCGGTCTCCGACCTCATCCTGATCTGCGCCGGGGTCGGCGGGATGGGCGCCATCGTCTCGCGTGCGGGCTGGGTGATGGAGGTGCTGCGCTGGTTCGGGGTGGCCTTCCTCGGCTGGTACGGCATCGGCTCGTTCCGGCGGGCGTTGCGGCCCTCGGGCCTCGATGCCGCCGACGCACCCCGCGAGGCACTCCCCCGCGTGATCGCCAAGGCCGCAGCCTTCACCTGGCTCAACCCGCATGTTTACATCGACACACTTGTGCTCCACGGGTCGATCGCGGCGACGTACGGGTCGGCGCGATGGGGGTTCGCCATCGGCGGCTGCCTGGCCAGCATCATCTGGTTCGCCGGGCTCGGCTATGGCGCCCGGCTCCTCGCCCCGCTGCTCGCCAGCAGGCGCGCGTGGCAGGTGCTCGACAGCCTCATCGGCTGCACGATGCTCGCCATCGCCGGCGGACTCGCCTTCGGTGGGCTGGGCTGACAGGGCGGGGCCGACCCTCAAATGCGTCCATTGTGTGGAGTCGCCGCCTAGTGTGGCCGCATGCCGTGGACGACCTCCGACATTCCCGACCTGACCGGCAAGAACGCTGTGGTGACCGGACCGACGCTGGGCGGCATCGGCTATTTCACCGCGCGCGGCCTGGCGGCCGCAGGCGCACGGGTGATCCTGGCAGGGCGGTCTTGGGAGAAGCTCGACGCGGCCGCGGCGGCTCTGGCCGACGAGATTCCGGGGGCAAAGCTCGACCGGGTCGCTCTCGACCTCTCCTCGCTCCAGGCGGTGCGGGCCGGGGCCGAGGCGATCGCCGCGGCGACCTTCGACGGAGGTGGACCCCTCCACCTGCTGGTCAACAACGCCGGCGTGATGGCGACACCGCAGTCCCGGACCGTGGACGACCTCGACCTGCAGATGGCAACCAACCACTTCGGGCCGTTCCTGCTGACCGGGCTCCTGCTCGAGCCGCTGGCCGAGAGCGGTGACGCCCGGATCGTCACCGTGTCGAGCATGATGCACAAGATGGCCCGCAAGGCGCCGTTGGGCTTCCCGACCGTGCAGGTCGGGCGGTACTCACCCTGGACCGTCTACTCGCAGTCGAAGCTCGCCAACCTGCTCTTCACCTTCGAGCTGCAGCGGCGCCTGGAGAAGGCGGGGCTGCCGATCGCCGCGTACGCCGCCCACCCGGGGCTCGCCTCCACGCGGCTGATGGCGAACGGCACGTCCCGGAGGCTGATCGCACCGATCGCCAGCATCAGCGAGGCCGCCGTCCACGCCATGGCACAGACCCCCGAGGCCGGCGCCTGGCCTGCCCTGATGGCCGCGACCTATCCGGGGCTGGAGCCAGGGACGTACGTCGGGCCGAGCGACGCCTTCGAGGCCCGCGGTGTGCCGAAGCCGGTCACCGCGTCCCGGCTCGCGCGTGACCCGGAGGCGGCGCGGGCGCTGTGGGAGCTCTCCGAGCAGACCACGGGCATCGCCTACCCCTGACCAAAGTCTGACCTCGGTCGCTACCTCGGGCCGATGCCGTCGTGGTGCCCCGGATCCTAGATTCACCAGGGTGAGCAAGAAGGTCCAGACCTGGTCGCGGACGATCTCCGGGCACACCCACCACCTCGAGGTGACCGGCGAGATCGTCCGTAGGTTCGTGTGGACCGTCGACGGCGAGCAGGTCCTCACCAAGAAGACCGCCGACGACCGGGCCCGGCTCGAGACCGAGGACCACGGGAGCATGCTCGTGATCCACTCCGGGCTCGGCACGCCCCGCCGCGCGACCTATTTCGCCCCCGGCGAGGACCTGGCCGGGATGGCCGGCATCGGCGGCGCGGACCTCACTCCCGAACCGGGGTCACGGGCTGCTGCGTACGAACGTCGGGTGATCGAGCACCCCAGGCGCTATGCGCTCATCGAGACCCTCGGCGGCGCCGCCGGCGTGGTCGGCGGCATCGTCGCCGCGATGGTCGTCGCGTGGATCCTCGCCCGGATCTCGCTGCCCGACATCGACCTCCCGCTGCCGAACCTGCCCGACCTGCCCGACCTCCCCGACCTGCCGCTCCCCGACCTCCCCAGCATCCCGTGGCCGTCGATCCCCTGGCCGGACCTGCCCGACGTACACGTCCCAGAGTGGGTCACGTGGATCGCCGACCACCTGAAGTACATCTGGCCCGTCGTCCTCGCCTTCGTCCTCGCTCAGGGCGAGATCAAGCGCCGTCGCAAGCAGGCCGAGGCGTCAGCCGCGCAGGCCGAGGCGTCAGCCGCGCAGGCCGAGACGTCACGTACGTCGGCCGAGAAGGCAGCGGATGACGCTTCGACCGGCGCGAGTGACGCCTCGGCCGACCTAGCTGACGCCTCGGCCGACGCGGGCGACGCTTCGGCTGAGCGGGGTCAGCGGCGGGGCTTGTAGGTCGGCTTCTCGCGCTTGAAGGCGGCCTCGCGGGCGATCTTGGTGTTCTCGCCGAAGAGGAGGCGGAGCTGCTCGATGCGCTCGCGGGAGAAGGTGCGCTTGATGGGGGCGTACCAGGTGTCGTTGAAGAGGCGCTTGGCGGCGGCGAGCTGGTCCGGGGACCGCTCGGAGAGGCGGCGGGCGAAGGCGGTCGCGGTGGCGACCGGGTCGGCGGAGAGCTCGGTGACCAGGCCCAGCTCGTAGGCCCGCTCGCCGGAGAACTGCTCGGCGGTCATGGTGAGCTTCTTGGCGGTGTCGATGCCGACCACCTCCGACAGCGACCGGATGCCGGTCATGTCGGGGATGATGCCCCACTTGCCCTCGAGGACCGACCACTGCGAGTCGGGCTCGGCGATGCGGAAGTCGGCGCCGAGGGCGATCTGTACGCCGCCACCGAGGCAGTGGCCGTGGACGGCCGCGATCACCGGGACCGGCAGCCGGCGCCAGGCCCAGACCGATTCCTGGAAGAGGTTGGTGCCGCGGAAGGGCACCGGGATGAACGCACCGACGATCTTCTTCGGGTCGCGCAGGACCGAGGCGAAGTCGAGACCCGCGGTGAACGCGTCGCCCTCACCGGCGATGACCACCGCGCGCAGGTCGTGGTTCTTGCCGAGCGCCTTGGCGGTGTCGACCAGCTCCTGGAGCAGGTCGAGGGTCAGGGCGTTGAGCTTGTCAGGGCGGTTGAGACGCACCTGGGCGATGCCGTCGTTGATTTCGGTGGTGACGAGGGGCATGGGGAGAACACTACGGGGCAGTAGGCATGATGGGACACATGGCTGACCCACGCGCTGGAACGCTCGCTACGCCCGCCGACCTGGTCGACGTACCTCACCTGGTCGCCTCCTACTACAACCTGCAGCCCGACCCGGACGATCCGGCCCAGCAGGTCGTCTTCGGCACCTCGGGGCATCGCGGCTCCTCGCTCAGGTCGGCCTTCAACGAGACGCACATCCTGGCCACGACCCAGGCGATCGTCGACTACCGAGCCTCGCAGGGCATCGACGGCCCGCTGTTCATCGGGCGCGACACCCACGGCCTCTCCGAACCCGCGTGGGCGAGCGCGCTGGAGGTGCTGGTCGCCAACGACGTACGCGTCCTGGTGGACGACCGCGACGGCTACACGCCCACGCCGGCGGTCTCGCACGCGATCCTCCGCGCCAACGCGGGCCGTCTGTCGGGCTCCGGCCTCGCCGACGGGATCGTGGTGACGCCGTCGCACAACCCGCCCTCCGACGGCGGCTTCAAGTACAACCCTCCCCACGGCGGCCCTGCGGACTCCGACGCCACCAAGGTCATCGCCGCCCGTGCCAACGAGCTGATCCGGGCCGGCCTCGCCGGCGTCAAGCGCGTGCCGTTCGCGGCCGCGAGGCGGAAGGCCGAGACGTATGACTTCCTGGGCTCCTACGTCGACGACCTGCCCAACGTGGTCGACCTGGCCGCCATCCGCGACGCCGGGGTGCGGATCGCGGCGGACCCGCTGGGCGGGGCGTCGGTCGCCTACTGGGGCGAGATCGCCGAGCGGCACAAGATCGACCTCAACGTGGTCAACGAGCTGGTCGACCCGACCTGGCGGTTCATGCCGCTGGACTGGGACGGCAAGATCCGGATGGACTGCTCCTCCCCCAGCGCGATGGCCGAGCTGGTCCGCTTCCTGGAGGACACCCCGGAGTTCGACACCGCCACCGGCAACGACGCCGACGCCGACCGGCACGGCATCGTCACCCGGGACGCCGGGCTGATGAACCCCAACCACTTCCTCGCGGTCGCCATCGACCACCTCTTCGGCGGCGCACGTCCGGACTGGCCGGCGACCGCGCGGATCGGCAAGACGCTGGTCTCGTCCTCGATGATCGACCGCGTCGCCGGGGCGATCGACAAGCCTCTGGTCGAGGTGCCGGTCGGGTTTAAGTGGTTCGTGCCCGGGCTGATCGACGGCTCGTTCGGCTTCGGCGGAGAGGAGTCGGCCGGCGCCTCGTTCCTCCGCTTCGACGGCACCGTGTGGACCACCGACAAGGACGGCATCATCCTGGCGCTGCTCGCCTCCGAGATCCTGGCTCGCACCGGGAAGTCGCCGTCGGAGCGCTACGCCGAGCTGATCGCCGCACATGGGGAGCCGGCGTACGCCCGGATCGACGCCCCCGCCTCGCGGGAGGAGAAGGCGAAGCTCGCGGCCCTCTCCCCCGACGCGGTCACGGCGACGTCCCTGGCCGGTGAGAAGATCACCGCCAAGCTCACCGAGGCGCCCGGCAACGGCGCGGCCATCGGTGGACTCAAGGTGACCACCGAGTCTGCCTGGTTCGCCGCCCGCCCCTCGGGGACGGAAGACGTCTACAAGATCTACGCCGAGTCCTTCCGCGGACCCGACCACCTGGCCGAGGTGCAGGAGGAGGCCAGATCGGTCGTCTCGACCGCCCTGGCCTGATCCCGCGCGTCAGCGACAGCTCACCGCATCCAGAAGGGGTTCTCGGCGTCCTCACGCACCGTCACGTTGACCCGGTTGAAGAGGTTGTGGGTGGCGATGCAGAGAACCAGAGCGGCGGTCTGGCGCTCGTCGTAGTGCTTGGTGACCTCGCGCCAGAGCTCGTCCGGCACGGCGTCCTCGGCGTCGGCCAGACGGGTCACCGCGTCGGCGAGGGCGAGGGCCGCCTTCTCGGCCTCGTTGAAGAAGGGCGACTCGCGGTAGGCGGCGAGACCGACGATCTTCTCGATCGGGATACCGACCTCGTCGACACGGAGCGCGTGGCCCTGGAGGCAGGCCGCGCAGCCGTTGAGCGAGCTGACCCGCATCGCGATCAGCTCGGTCGTGGACTCGGGCAGGCCACCGTCCGCGACAGCGGCGAGGAGGTTGCCGATGCCCTTGTAGGCCTGCGGGATGACTTCAGCGGGGTTCTTCATTCGGTTGCTCATGCCATCCCCGACCCGTCGGGACGGACGGATGTGACGGGTCCGAGAAAGAAAAAATTCTTTCCCCGGATCGGTCACATCTGGTCTGCTTCACGTGTCGGGTCTGAGGGGCGAGAAGACCCCGGAGGCCTCGAGAACCAGGAGTGGACGATGCAGCAGGAGTGGCTGGCCGAACGTTTCGAGGCGGAGCGCCGGCACCTGTTCGGGGTGGCCTACCGGATGCTCGGGTCGACCTCCGAGGCCGAGGACGCCGTCCAGGACGCCTGGCTCCGGCTGAGCCGGACCGACGCCGACGAGATCGACAACATCGGTGGCTGGCTGACGACCGTGGTGGCACGGGTCTGCCTCAACATGCTGCGCTCGCGCAAGACCCGCGGTGAGCTGTCCCTGGACGCCGGACCGCCCGAGGACCGGCTGCCCGACCCGACGGTCGTCCTCGACGACGGCACCACCCAGGACCCGGCCGACCGCGCGATGCTCGCCGACTCGGTGAGCCTCGCCCTCCTGGTGGTGCTCGACCAGCTCTCCCCGGACGAGCGGCTCGCCTTCGTGCTCCACGATCTCTTCGCGGTGCCGTTCGACGAGATCGCGACGATGCTCGACCGCTCCTCGGACTCGACCCGCCAGCTCGCCAGCCGCGCGCGGCGCCGGGTCCGAGGACGCAGTGCTGGATCCTGGGGCCAGGACCGGGATGTCGCCGCGCAGCGCGAGGTCGTCGACGCCTTCTTCGCCGCCGCCCAGGACGGCGACCTGAACCGGCTGATCGGCGCCCTTCATCCCGACGTCGTCCTGCGCGCCGACATGGGCGCCGGCATCACCACCTACCGCGGCGCCGCGAAGGTCGCCGGCAACGCCGTCATGTACGCCCACGCCGACCGCGTCACCCACGCCGCCCTCGTCAACGGCTCCGCCGGCGTCATCGTCACCTTCCACGGCAAGCTCTACAGCGTCATGTCGTTCACCGTGGTCGACGGGCAGATCACCGAGATCGAGGCGTACGCCGCCCCCGCCCAGGTCGCGAAGCTCGCCGAGAGCCTGGGGCTGGAGTCAGCGCACGCCTAGGTGGTCTAGGCAGCCTGGCGGCGGGGGCGGCCACGGCCGCGCTTGTGACTGACCACGCGGCCACGCTCGACGATCTCGCCGCCCCAGACGCCCCACGGTTCCGAGCGCGCGAGAGCACCCGAGAGGCACTCGCGCATCACCGGACAGTCGAGGCAGCGGTCTTTGGCCACCTCGAGGGCGGCGGGGGACTCTGAGAACCACAACGCAGAGTCGTCTCCATGGCACGGCAGGCCGGCGGCGTACAAAGGCGGGATGATCTCCAAGGGCACCCCTCGAGAATCTGCGCCTGAGGTAGGCCCGCACATCGGGCAACTACCTTAGATCGCCCCTGAGGCCCTCCTATTGAGAATGACCCGTGGAGGAATCGTTTAGGACTCGTGATTCGCGTTTGCACCCCTCTTCGGCGCAAATCTCTCTACGATGCGAAATCGCCGCGACCTGACGCGGCGCATCCCCGAGAGGAGCAAACCCGTGCAGCTCGGAAAGCAGGGAATCAGCCTTGCGCTCGTCGCCGCCGGTCTGGTGATCACACCGGTCGCCGCGGTCGCCGCGAAACCGGATCCCAGCGGCATCGACCAGCTGAAGGCCGCGGCCGACCAGACCGTCACGCTCAAGAAGGAGGGCGCCACCGGCCTGATCGGCTTCGTGTCCACCAAGGGCGATCTGCTGCCCCGCGTCGCCGCCGACTCCAAGTCCGAAGCGGCCGCGAAGGCGCGTGAATACCTCGACGAGTACGCCTCGGTCTTCGGCGCCGAAGCCAACCAGCTCGACCAGTCGAAGGTCAGCACCACCCCGGCCGGCTGGACGGTCGAGTTCGAGCAGACCTACCAGGGCGTGCCGGTCTTCGGCGGCGTCCTCAAGGCCCACGTCGACAAGGCCGGCGACCTGACCTCGGTCAACGGTTTCGCCGCCCCCGACCTCGACCTGAGTACGACCCCGAAGTGGTCGAAGGAGAAGGCCAGCGCCAAGGCGCTCGAGCTGGTGAAGGCGAAGCCCCCCCCCAACCCCCCCCCCAACAAAAAAAAAAACCCCCGCCGGCGGGGGGGGAAAACCGCCCCCAAAAACTAACACCATGGGGCGGGGCCCCGCGGGGGGGGGCCTAAACCAGGGGCCC
>NZ_JBHVKN010000075.1:0-10858 GCF_042798075.1 Nocardioides sp. NPDC057772 | reverse complement strand
GCTCCAGACCGCCACGCACGAGGGGTGGCACGACTGGGAGGTCGTCCCGCACTTCGCCTCCTCCCGCCCCGACGACCCGCACACCCCGACAGCAAGATCGACACCACCGGCGTCGAGGTCGTCAAGGCCGACCTCAACGTCTACCGCATGGGCGCGGCCCAGGGCGTGAGCGGCAAGAGCCTGCTCGCCTGGGTCGTCGAGGTGTCCAACCAGTCCACCGTGCGCGAGACCCTCGTGCTCGACGCCGCCAGCGGCAAGCCGGTCAACCGCTACTCGATGCTCCACTCGGCCACCGACCGCGAACTGGTGGAGAAGCACAACACCCCGGAGACCACCGACGACGCGACCGTCTGGCGCGAGAACGACGCCTTCCCGGGCACGCTCGACCAGGACCAGCAGAACGAGGTCGCCAGCACCGGCGAGTCCTACTGGCTCTTCAAGAACACCTTCGGCCGCGACTCCTACGACGGCAACGGCGCGAAGATGATCACGGTCAACAACGATCCGGCGATCTCGTGCCCCAACGCCAACTGGAACGGTGAGACCACCAACTACTGCTCCGGAGTCACCTCCGACGACGTGGTGGCGCACGAGTGGGGCCACGCCTACACCGAGCACACCTCCGGCCTGATCTACCAATGGCAGCCGGGTGCGCTCAACGAGGCGTACTCCGACATGTGGGGCAACACGGTCGACTTCCTCAACGCGCGTGAGAACACCACCGACGACGTGGCCCGTACCGACGGAAAGTGCTCCTCCTCCACCCGCGGTGCCATCACGCTGACGATCAACTCGCCGGCCGACGTCGCCGGGGACTGCCCGGCCGCTGCCGCCAACTTCGGCCCGGTCTACCCGACCGCCGGGGTGACCAGCGACATCGTGGTCGGCCTCGACGCCGCCAACAGCGGCGGCCCGACGACCACCGACGGTTGCTCGCCGCTGGAGAACGCCGCTGCGGTCAACGGGAAGTTCGTGCTCGTCGACCGCGGCACCTGCCCGTTCGTCCAGAAGGTCGCGAACGCGAAGAGCGCCGGCGCCAAGGGCATCGTGATCGCGTTCCTGCAGGGTCAGCCGATCGGCAGCATCTCCGGCAACTCCGACATCTACGGCGCCACCACCGACTACGCCACCGGCCAGAAGATCAAGAACGCCACCGGCACGGTCAACATCACCATCAAGGACGTCTCCGGGTCCAAGGACGAGTCCGTACGCTGGCTGATGGGTGAGGACTCGACCGCCTTCGGCGGCGCGATCCGCGACATGTGGAACCCGAACTGCTACGGCGACCCGGGCAAGGTCTCCGACGAGGAGTACCACTGCGACGGTGCCACCGACTCCGGCGGCGTCCACGTCAACTCCGGTGTCATCAACCACCACTACGCCCTGCTCGTGGACGGCGGCGCCTACAACGACGTCAACGTGGCGGGCATCGGCCTCGACAAGGCGGCCAACCTGATCTGGCACGCCCAGACCAACTACCTGACGCCTACCTCGGGCTTCCCCGAGTACGCCCAGGCGATGGTCTCCTCCTGCGCCGACCTGATGGGTGTGACGACGCTCAAGAAGCTCACCCTGGGCACCTCGACGCCGCAGACCGGCGGCGGCGAGACCCCGGGCGGCGAGGCCGAGGCTCCGGCACTGGAGCCGATCACGGCCGACGACTGCGCAGCGGTCGCGGCGGCCAACACGGCCACCGAGCTCACCAAGGAGCCGGTCCAGTGCAACTTCGGCCCGATGCTCGACCCGAACACCCCCGCGCTGTGTGGCGAGGGCACCAACGAGGTCACCACCTACACCGAGGACTTCGAGGACGGCCTGACCGGTTGGACCCAGGACGCCGAGGCCGGCGTGCCCGGCAACGACTACCCCTGGGAGGCCGGAAGCGACGTCGAGGGCAACACCAGCGGTCTTGCGTTCGCGCCCGACCCCAACGAGGGCGCCTGCGGATCCGCCACCGGTGACATCACCAGCCGGAACGGCCTGATCAGCCCGACCCTCACCGTGCCCGAGGGCCTCTCGCCGCGGCTGAGCTTCGACCACTCGGTCCTCACCGAGTGGGGCTACGACGGCGGCAACGTCAAGGCCTCGGTCAACGGCGGCGAGTTCAAGCTCGTCGACCAGGCGGCGTACGCCTTCAACGCGCCGGGCGGCACGATGAGCAAGGGAAGCGGGTACATGGAGAACCAGCCGGCCTGGACCGGGTCGGACGGCAACAGCTTCACCGGCAAGTGGGGCACCACCATCGTGAAGCTCGACTCCATCGCGGCTGCCGGCGACAAGGTGCAGTTCCGCTTCGACTTCGGCCGCGACGGCTGTGGTGGCGCCCGGGGCTGGGCCATCGACAACGTCTCGGTGAGCTACTGCACCGAGAAGGCGGTCCCGGAGATCTCCGCCAGCTCTCCCACGCGCGGCAAGGTCAAGGTCACCGTCGACGGCGAG
The DNA here is from genome assembly GCF_042798075.1 of Nocardioides sp. NPDC057772. Lineage (NCBI taxonomy): Bacteria > Bacillati > Actinomycetota > Actinomycetes > Propionibacteriales > Nocardioidaceae > Nocardioides > Nocardioides sp. NPDC057772. The sequence continues at coordinate 8,419 of NZ_JBHVKN010000075.1, read as the reverse complement.
CGCGCCACCGGCGAGATCATCGTCAAGGAGAACGGCATCCGCGTCGGCCGCTTCACCCTGAAGAAGGAGCAGGCGACCTTCCGGGCGCTCCGAGGCACGCACACCTACGAGGTGGCCTACTCGGGTGACCGGAAGAACGAGGCGATCACCGAGACGGTGACCGTCAGGGTCAAGTAGCAGCCACACCTTCGAAGGCCCGCCGGAAACCTGTCGGGCGGGCCTTCTGTGTCCCTACACTCACCCTCAGGCGCGGAACGATCCTGACCCTGGGCGGTGGCGGCTTCTCGATGCCGGACGTGCACGGGCAGGACTTCTCCCCGATCGACGCCGAGCTCGACCGGCTGACCGGGAAGCCGCGGCCGAAGGTCTGCTTCATCGCGACGGCGAGCGGCGACGCGGACAGCTATCACGACAAGTTCCTCGCCGCGTACGCCGACCGCTCCGAGGCGACCGTGCTGTCGCTGTTCAACAAGGCACCGGTCGGGCACGAGCTCCCGATCGACGACCTCGAGCGGCTGCTCGACCAGGACATCGTCTACGTCGGCGGCGGCTCCACCGCCAACCTGCTGGCGGTGTGGCGGCTGCACGGGCTGCCCGCACTGCTGGAGAAGGCGGCCGCCGGCGGGACGATCCTGGCCGGCATCTCGGCCGGGGCCAACTGCTGGTACGAGGCCTCCTCGACCGACTCCTTCGGCCCCACCGCGCCGCTACTGGACGGCCTGGGTTTCCTGCCCGGCTCGTTCTGCCCGCACTACCTCGGCGAGGAGGACCGACGGGAGACGTACCTCCGGTTCGTCGACTCCGGGGCGCTGCCGGCCGGCTATGCCGCTGACGACGGCGTCGCGCTGCTGTGGCGCGACGGAGAGCTCGTCGAGGTGCTCAGCGAGCGGCCCGACGGCGTGGCGTACGCCGTCGGGCCGGGCGGTGAGACCCCGCTCGAGGTGCGGGTGCTCGGCCGGAGCCGAACTCAGGGCAGGTAGAGCAGGACGTACGTCGCGACGTGGCAGAACCCGAACAGCGCGGGCGCCCACACCTCGATGTTGCTCATCGGCAGGTAGCGCGAGCTGTCGCGACCGAGGCCGACAGCCGACCACTCCGCGACACCCGGCGCCGCGGGGAGTTGCTTCTCGAGCTGGGCGATGACGGCGTACTTCCCGGCTGCCATCTGTCGGTAGGAGCGGACGATCCAGAACCAGCCGAGGCACAGTCCGAGGGCGGCGATCAGCGCGATCGTGAAGAGCCAGGGTCGCTCGGGAGCGGTGGCCACCAGGGCGGTGCCGGCGACCAGGACACCGATGTTGAGGATCAGGAAGAACGCACTGGTCACCGTGCGCCGCACGCTGAGCCGCTCGGCCTCGGCGACGTAGAGCTTGTATTGGTCGAAGAGCACCGCGCGGTCACCGCTGGAGAGCACGTCGGGAGGCAGCACCCACAGGCCCTCGGCGAGCGCCGACGGGTTCGGATGGTTGGCCGTCACATAGCTGCGTACCGCGGTCTGGGACCCAGCTCCGGACTCAGCTCCGGGAATCAACTCGTTCTCCATAGTGCCTAGTTGTCTACCGGTCCTGGCGGGTGATGTCCATACGACATTCGTCACCGTGGCGGAGGTGTGGCCGAGGTGTCACCGGCGCTGATACCTCGGTCAGAGCACGTGGCGCCGCGGCAGCCTCGTCGACGCGCTCGGGCCGGCGCCTACGACGCGTGACGCCTCAGCCGGTTCAGATGGCCTTGCCGACAGAGGCGGCGCCGGCGGCCTCGAACTCCTTGAGCAGCCGGCGGCGCGTGCGGGTGTCGCCACGGACCGCCTTGACGAGCTTGACGAACTGACTCGGCGCGTTGCGGACGTTCGTCGACTCGAGGAAGCCGTTGGGGAACGAGAGGCGCACGACCTTGTGCCAGGCGGACGCGACCTGCTGCGGCATGGGCGCGGTGTGGTAGTTCAGGCCGTACTTGTCGAAGAGCGCGCGCACCTTCGGCGCGATCTCGGCGTAGCGGTTCGAGGGCAGGTCCGGGAAGATGTGGTGCTCGATCTGGTGCGACAGGTTGCCGGTCATCACGTGCATGAACTTCGAGCCGGAGATGTTGGCCGAGCCGAGCATCTGCCGGACGTACCACTCACCGCGGCTCTCGTTCTCCGGGATGTCCTTGAGCTCGAAGGTCTCCACGCCCTCGGGGAAGTGACCGCACATGATCACCGAGTGGGTCCAGACGTTGCGGGTGAAGTTGGCGATCAGGTTGGCCAGCAGCGTGGTCGGACCCGAGAGGGTGACCATCGAGAGCGCCGGGTGAGCGACGTAGTCCTTGAACGCCTGACGACGGATCTTCCGGACCGTGTTGCGCGCCATCTGGTGCCAGCCCTCGGGCATCTCGCGGCCGCTCTTCTTGAGGCGGCGCATCTTGCCGAGCTCGAGGTCATAGGCCGCGATCCCGTACTCGAAGATGCACATGTTCAGGAAGTTCATCGCCGGCTGGAACAGGTTCGCCGGCGTCCAGCGCTGCTCCTCGTCGACGCGCATGATGCCCCAGCCGAGGTCGTTGTCCTTGCCGACGATGTTCGTGTAGGTGTGGTGGAGCTCGTTGTGGGAGTGCTTCCAACCCTCAGCGGTGGAGGCGTTGTCCCACTCCCACACCGTGGAGTGGATCTTCGGGTCACGCATCCAGTCCCACTGGCCGTGCATGATGTTGTGGCCGATCTCCATGTTGTCCAGGATCTTGGCGATCGAGAGACCGACGGTGCCGACGACGAACGCCGGCGGGAAGATGCTCGCGAGCAGGACGGCACGGGAGCCGAGCTCCAGCGAGCGCTGGACCTTGATGACCTTGTGGATGTACGCCGCGTCGCGCTCTCCGCGGGTGTCGATGACCTCTTGGCGAATGGCGTCGAGCTCGCGGCCGAGCTGCTCGATGTCGTCGCGGGTCAGGTGGGCGATCGGGCCGGTGTAGGCCGGGGCGTCAGGTGCGATGGTCATTGCTGTCTCACTTCTCGTCGTGGGGGTCTAGGAGGCGGGGTGGTCGATGATGCACTCGCCAGCGGCGGCGGAGATGCAGGTCTGGATCGGTACCCCTTCGGGGCCGGTCTCACCCGGGCGGGCGACGGTGAGCTCGCCGTTGCGGAGGTCGCGCACGGCGCCTTCCTTCATCGGGAGCACACAGCCGAAGCAGATGCCCATCCGGCAGCCGCTCGGCATGAGGACGCCGGCCTCTTCGGCGGCGTCGAGGATCGGCTTGTCACCGGGTGCGTCGACGGTCTTGCCGGTGAAGGCGAGCGTGCCGCCCTCTCCGGTGACGACCGTGGCCAGGCGGAACTGCTCGGTCTGGAGCGGCAGGCCCTCGGCGTCGTACCAGGCCTGGAGGCTGTCGAGGAGCCCGGCCGGACCGCAGGCGTACGCCGTGCGCTCCTTCAGGTCGGGGACGAGCTCGGTGAGCGCGTCGATGTCGAGGCGGCCCTCGGAACCGGTGTAGCGGGTGACGAGGCGGATCGCGCCGGCCTCGTGGAGGGACTCGAGGTTGGGGATGAAGATGGAGTCGGGGCGGCTCGGGGCGAGGTGGACGACCGTCACGTCAAGACGCTGGTGCTCGACGACGCCCTCGTCGGTGACCGGGAAGAGATTGCGCAGCATCCCGATGACCGGGGTCACGCCGGAGCCGGCGGTGATCATCAGGAACTTGTGCCCGCGCAGGTCGCTGGGCAGCACGAAGTCGCCAGCGGCCTGCTCGAGGTGGACGATCTTGCCCGCATGCAGGCGGCGCACCAGGTGGTTGGAGACCTTGCCGTCGGGAACGGCCTTGACGGTGATCGAGATGAGGCCGTCCTTGCGGGGGCCGTGGGTCAGCGAGTAGGCCCGCCAGTGGCGTACGCCGTTGACGTCGACGCCCACGCGGACGTACTGACCGGGGGTGTGACCCTCCCAGTCAGCACCCGGCTTGATCTCGATGGTGGCCGCGTCGGCGGTCTCCGGCGTGACCTTGACGATGCGTCCTCGCAGCTCGGCTCCGGGCCGCAGCGGATTGAACATGTCCAGGTAGTCGGCCGGCGCCAGCGGCGTGGCGATCGTCTCGGCGATCTCCCACGCCTTGCGCGACAGACGCTCGCGCAACGGGAGTCGCTTGCCCCTGCCCGGGGCGAACAGGGCGGGGGATGTAGAGATCTCAGCCATGTATCCCATAGTGCTACTTGATCGAGGTAAACTCCTGTGTTAGCGACGTGAATCTGATAGGTGGATTTATACGTGACGAACAAAAGTTCCCGAGAGGTGCCAGCTCTTTCGTCCTACGACGTCCAGCTGACACCAGAGGTCGTCGCATCGATCCGTGCCGTCCTCCCCCAGGTCGGCGAGGACGTCGTCGCCGCGGTCATCGCCGAGGTGCCGCCCTATCAGGACGCGCTCTCCGGACACATGGGGGAAACCATCCGGACCGCTGTGGGAGTGGCGCTGAGCGGCTTCCTGTCGCTCGCTTCGGGAGCCGGCCTCGCTGCCGACGTGTCGGCCGCGACCCCGCCGGCGCTCCAGGGCGCCTACGACCTGGGACGCGGCGAGGCCAGGAGCGGGCGCACGATGGAAGCCCTGCTCGCCGCCTACCGCATCGGCGCCAGGGTGGCCTGGCGGCAGCTCGCCAGCAAGGCCGTCGAAGGCGGCATGGAGCCGGCGATGCTGGTCGAGTTCTCCGCGCTGGTCTTCGCCTGGATCGACGAGATCTCGGAGGCCTCGGCTGCCGGCCATGCCGATGAACGCGCCACCACCGGGCGCGTTCAGCGCCAACTGCGCGAGCGCCTGGCTCGAAGACTTCTCGCCGAGGCGACACCTGAGGAGCTCGATGACGCGGCGGCGCGCGCCGAGTGGACCCCGCCCAGCACGCTGACCGCCGTACTCGTCCCGAACTCCCAGGTCGGCAGCATCCTCGCCAAGGTCAACCAGTCCACGCTGGAGTTCGACGACCTGCACGATCTCAACGATCACACCCTGCTGCTCGTGCCTGATGCACACGGCCACAGACGCCGCCCCCTGATGAAGGCGCTGGAGGGTCGTCGGGCGGTGGTCGGTCCGGCCAAACCGTGGCGCGAGGCACGGGTCTCCTACGAGCGTGCCCGGCGTGCGCACCTCGCCGGCCTCGGCTCCGACACCGAGCAGCACCTCGTCGAGCTCGTCCTCTCCGCCGACGACGACGCCCGCGAGGACCTCCGCGCCCAGGTTCTCGCCCCGCTGGCCGACCTGCGTCCCGCCACCGCCGAGAAGCTCACCGAGACCCTCCGCTCCTGGCTCCTCCACCAGGGCCGGCGCGACGAGGTCGCCGCCGAGCTCTTCATCCACCCCCAGACCGTCCGCTATCGGATGGGGCAGCTGCGCGATGCGTACGGGGACCGGCTCGACGACCCGGCGACGCTCCTGGCCCTCACAGTCGCCCTGGGCTGATCGAGGTAGAGACAGAAAGGATGGCCCTCCGGCGAGGTCGACGCCGATCCAACCGGTCCGCCGCGGATCCCCGCCATGCCACTCGGCTTCCCGCGGGACTTCGCCGAGGAGACCGTCGATGGATTCGCGGATGAGGTCGGCGTGGCCGGCTGCGTGATGTCGGTGGTCGTCGAACGACTGGCGCCAGGCCGGGTTCCGGACGCAAACCTTCCGCTTACCCGAGCTCGTCGGTATAGGGACCCGGCGGATGGGTACCGCTGAGGCATGACTGACATATCTGACTATCGGTCCATGACCGCGACGCCGCTGCAGACGGCCGCAACGGTCGTGGGCAGCACTTTTCTGCTCGTCGGAGTGCTCGGGTTCATCCCCGGGGTCACCACCGACTATGACTCGATGACCTTCGCCGGTCACGAGTCCGGCGCCCAACTCCTCGGCATCTTCCAGGTGTCGATCCTGCACAACATCGTGCATCTCCTGTTCGGTATCGCCGGTCTCGTGCTGGCCAGGACATGGAACGGAGCCCGCGGCTTCCTGATCGGCGGCGGCGCGATCTATCTGGTCCTGTGGATCTATGGTCTGGTCATCGACCACCGGAGCACGGCGAACTTCGTGCCGGTCAACGATGCCGACAACTGGCTCCACCTGATTCTCGGCGCCGCCATGATCGCGCTGGGCCTGGCCCTGGGCCGGACGCGACGCGCAGGGGGTCACATCGCACCCTGACCATCCGGATCCGGGGAGACGCCCGCGACTCCACCCGGACGTCGACGGAGAGGACGCACCTGATGGAGCACGACAGCGTGTGGCTGGCCACGGCCGAGAGGCCGAGCTACCCCACTCTGGGCACGAGTCGGACCGCCGATCTCGAGGTGGACGTCGCTGTGGTGGGTGGTGGCATCGTCGGGCTGACGACGGCACTGCTCGCCCAGCGACGCGGCCTGCAGGTCGCCGTGCTGGAGGCGGCGACGGTAGGTGGCGGGACCACGGGATACACCACCGGAAAGGTCACCGCACAACACGGGTTGATCTACGCCGATCTGGTCAAACGGCACGGAGACGACAACGCCCGCCGGTACGCCGACGCGATGCGGGCGGGGGTGGAGAAGGTCGCCGATCTCGCCGCGGAGTTGCAGATCAGGTGCGACCTGACCCGAGCCCCGGCCGTGGCCTACACCCGATCGTGGGAGCAACGGTCCCGGATCGAGGACGAAGCCGAGGCGGCTGCTCGGCTCGGACTGTCGGCCCGGGTGACCGACCGCACCGACCTGCCTTTCGACGTCGACGCCGCCGTCGTGTTCGACGACCAGATCCACTTCCACCCCGGCAGGTACGTGGCGGGCCTCGCCGCCGCGTTCACGGCGGCCGGAGGACGGATCTTCGAGGGCACCCGGGTCACCGCCATCGACGAGCAGCGCGACCGCACCGTCGAGCTCACCACCTCGGCCGCCACCGTGGTGGCGCACCAGGTCGTCGTCGCCACGCTGCTCCCGCCCGGCCTGCTCGGCGGCTACTTCGCGCGGACGAGGCCATCGCGCTCCTACGGACTGGCCGTCCGACTGCGCGGCGCCGCACCGACCAGCATGGCGATCGGCATCGACTCACCCACCCACTCGACACGACCGTGGCTGGACCCCGGCCCGAACGGACTGATCGTGGTCGGCAACGGCCACGAGACCGGCGCCGAGCCCGACACCGAGACGATGTACGCAGACCTCGAAGGCTGGACCCGGGCAACCTTCGACGTCGAGGCGATCGACTACCGATGGTCGGCCCAGGACTACACCACCCCGGACCGGGTGCCCTACGTCGGCTACTCCCCGACGAGCGAGCTGGTCCTGGTGGCCACCGGCTTCCAGAAGTGGGGCCTGAGCAGCGGGACCGCGGCCGCGATGATGGTGGCCGATCTTCTCGCCGGCACCGACAACCCGTGGCTGCCCGCGTTCGACTCCACCCGGATCGGCGACGCCCGGGCCGTCGGCCGAATCATCAAGGACAACCTGAAGGTCGGCCAGGAGCTCGTCGCAGGCCGTCGCCACGACCCCGATGTCCAGCCGGTCGCGCAGCTGCGCCCGGGCGAGGGCGGCCTCGTCGACATCGACGGCAGGACCGTCGGTGGCTACCGCGACCTGGACGGCATCCTGCACACCGTGAGCCTCCGCTGCAGCCACCTCGGCTGTCCGCTGCACTGGAACACCGCCGAGACCAGCTGGGACTGCACCTGCCACGGCTCCCGCTTCTCCCCCGACGGCTCCGTCCTCGACGGCCCCGCCGTCAAACCGCTCGGACGGCCGCCGGCGACGGACGGCAGCGGCGTCGACTGAGACCGCCGACACAGCTCCTGAGGTAGGCCCGACGACGCCCGGATGCCGTTCGTCGTGTCGGTCAAGCGGCGGGCGCGTGATCGAGCAGTACGTTGCGCAGGATGCGCTCTGCCCGAGACAGTGGTGGTGGGTCTTGGCCCCAGGTGTCGGGTGGCGGGCTGGTGTAGGTGTGTCCGGTGGGTGTGATGGTGGTGATGGAGCCGTCGGGTCCTGGTCTTGCCTGCCAGCCGAGGGCTTCCTTGGCTTGGTTGCAGCGTTCGCACAACCCTTGGAGGTTCTCGGCGATGGTTTCTCCGCCGTCTGCGTGGCGCTGGATGTGGTCGATGTTGCGGATCGGGGCATCACACCCGGCGGTGCGGCAGATCCCGCCGTCGCGGGTGGTGATGAACTCGGCCAGCCCGTCGGGGGCTTTGCGGGAGCGTGATTCCATCGCGACCAACTGTCCGGCGGGGTCGGTGAACAACCGCCGGATGAACACCTCCGCGTCACTGAGCGCATCGCGGGCCCAGGCTGCTGGGACGGGGCCGTAGCCCTCTACCATGGCCGGCTGATCGCTGGTGTGGGCCAGGGTGTCGGCGGTCATCACGATCTTGACCTCGATCCGCGGCTTCGTCTCAGCGCTGCTGCGGCCGGTGATCCGGTCGACGAGGGTGTCGGCCATGACCTGACCCCGCGTCCGCTCAT
>NZ_JBHVKN010000074.1:0-22331 GCF_042798075.1 Nocardioides sp. NPDC057772 | reverse complement strand
GGTGCGTGCGGCGCTCCGCAGGACATGCCCTAGCGCTCGTCCTGAGCTCTGACGTAGACCTCGCGGACCAGCATCAGCACGGCTGCTGCCGTCGGGATCGCCAGCAGCGCACCGACGACGCCGAGGAGCGAGGCACCGATGAGGGCCGCGATCACGGTGACGACGCCGGGGATGTCGACCGAGCGGGACATCACCCGCGGGTAGACGACGTAGTTCTCGAACTGCTGGTAGGCGATGTAGAAGACGACCGCGATCAGCCCCGTCTTCAGGTCGGTCGTCGCGAACGTGATCGCGCAGACGATGACCGCGCCGATGGTTGCCCCGATCATCGGGATCACGTCGGTGATCATCACCACGAAGGCCAGGGCCACCGCGTATTCGCCCATCCCGATGACGAAGAGCAGCACCAGCGTCGAGAGCCCCGCGCACAGCGCGACGATGAAGGCGCCGGAGACGTAGCCGCCGATGCCGTCGAAGACCCGGTCGCCGAGCTTGCTGACCCGGTCGCGGCGCGAGGCCGGGGCGAGACGGTAGAGCGCGTTCTTCGTCTGGTCGTAGGCCGCGATGAAGTAGAGCGTCAGCACGATCACGATGAACGCCGTGACGAGCACGTTGATCACCGCCAGGCCCACGCCGAGCGCGCCACCGAAGGCGCTGCTGACGAAGTCGCCGCTGGCGACGTACTCCTGCACCTTGTCGAGGATCTGGTAGTCCTCGTTGAGCTGCTGGATGCGCCGGTTGCGTTGGAGCTCCTCGATCCAGTCGGGGACGTTGGCCGAGATCTTGGCGACCTGGTCGCTGATCACCGGCACCAGCGCCACGAAGAAGAGCACGAGCGCGCCCAGCACCCCGAGGATGACGGTGAGGACCGCCCACGGCCGCGGGAAGCCCCGCTTCTGCAGGAAGACCACCATCGGGTTGATCCCGGCTGCGATGAAGAGCGAGACCACCACCTGGAGGATCACGCTCCCCATCGTGGTGAGGAGGTTGCCCGCCGCGTAGGCGGTCAGCAGGCCGAGGCCGAGGAGCAGCCCGAAGAGGTAGGGCGAGTTGCGGTCGAACGGCGGTCCGGGCTTGCCGAACCGCTTGTCGCGCTCGCTCTCCTCCTCGGGCCGTTGCTCCTCGACGTCGATCGCGGCCTCGCTGTCGACCGCCGGATCCTCGGGCGAGCCGCTCCGGGCAGGCGTCGAGTCAGGACCGCCCGTGGGACGGTCGGCAGCGGCCGCGTTCACCGGCTCTCGGACTTCGCAGTCTCGGGCTCTCGGATCGCGGTCTTCTCCGAGGGCTCGTCGTAGTCGTCGTAGTCGTCGGAGAGATCCTCGTCGTCGACCAGGGTGACGCTCTCGTCGACAACGAGCTCGCCGTCGACGATGTCCTCCTCCTCGGTGCGCGGCTTCGGCGCCTCGAGCTCGGCCGGGTCCTCGGTCTTGCCGAACCCAGAGACCAGGTCGGTGAGCGAGGAGAGCTGAGCGGCGATGGCGTCGCGGCGCTTGGTGAGACGGTCGACCTCGGCCTTGATGATCGCGAGGCCCTTCTCGGCCTCGACGGTCGCGGTGGAGGCGAGGTGGTCGGCCTCGGCACGAGCCTTGGACAGGATCGCCTCGGCGTCGCGGCGGGCGCGCGCGATGATCCCCTCCGACTCCTTGGCCAGCTCGGCGCGCTGGTCGGCGACGTGCTGGGCGGCGATCCGGGCCCGCTCCTCGGCGTCGGCGGCGCGGGTCTCACCCTCGGTCACGATGCGAGCGGTCTCGGCCATCGCCTGGTCGTGGTGGTCGGCGGCCTCGCGGGCGAGACGCTCGCGCTCGACGGCGAGCATCCGCCGGGCCTCCTGCACCTCGCGGTCGGCGCCGGCGCGGGCCTTCTCGACCTCGCGCTGGGTCGAGGTACGCAGCTGGGTGACCTCCTGCTGCACGGCGAGCCGGATCTGGTCGGCCTCACGCTTGGCGGCGGCGAGCAGCTCGTCGCTCTCGGCCTGCACCATCGAGCGGGCCTGCTGGAGCTCCGAGGTCACCTTCTCGCGGTGGTCGTCGATCTCCTTGTAGTGCGTCGTACGCAGCGACTCGATGTCACGCTGGGCGGACGCCTTGGTCGCGGCGGCCTCGCGCTGGGCGGCCTCACGGATGACCGCGGCCTCCTTCTCGGCGGACTCCTTGACGGCCGCGGCCTCCTCCTCCGCCAGCCGGAGCATCGCGCTCGCGCGGCCACCGAGCGAGGCGTAGGAGGGGGCCTCGTTGCTCTGCGCCGCGGCGGCCTTGAGGTCGCTGACCTTGCGCTCGAGCTCGGCGATACGCCGCTGCGCGTTGCGCAGGGCCGACTGGCCCTGACCGTTGGCCTGGAGAAGCTGCTGGACCCGGGCGTTCACGGTGCCGGGGTCGTAACCACCACGTCGCACGACCGGGAAGGCTGGGAGCGAGCCAGGCGCCGGTGGTGGGGAGTTGTGGCCTGAGTTGGGCGAGCCGGATGCACCGGGGACCCGGGGGAGGACCTGTGTCTCGGTCGAGTCCTGCTCGGGGTTCTTCCGAGGCTCTGAAGCCTCGTTGAAGATGGACAGTCCCTCATTCGTCATTTGTGGCGGATTCCTCACACTTAGGTCGTCTACGAGCTGCCTCTGCTCCCAAAGGGCAAGACTACGGCCGGTCGCCCCTCGCGCAAGGGGAGACCGGCCGTGAATCCAGTCTCAACCGGGATCTATTTACTGAGACTACGAGTCTCAGATTCCGCGGAACAGGTTGATCTTGTCGATGTGGGCCGCGCGCTTCTCCTCGTCGAGGACGCCGAGACCCTCCTCGGGGGCCAGGCAGAGCACGCCGACCTTGCCCTGGTGCTTGTTGTGGTGCACGTCGAGCGAGGCCTGGCCGACCTCCTCCAGGGTGTAGGTCTTCGACAGGGTCGGGTGGATCTTGCCCTGGGCGATGAGGCGGTTGGCCTCCCACGACTCGCGGTAGTTGGCGAAGTGGCTGGAGATGATCCGCTTGAGGTTCATCCACAGGTAGCGGTTGTCGTACTCGTGCATGTAGCCCGAGGTCGAGGCGCAGGTGGTGATGGTGCCGCCCTTGCGGGTCACGAACACCGAGGCGCCGAAGGTCTCGCGGCCCGGGTGCTCGAAGACGATGTCGATGTCCTCGCCGCCGGTGAGCTCGCGGATGGCCTTGCCCAGGCGCAGCCACTCCTTCGGGTTCTGCTGGGTGCCGTCCTCGTTCCAGAACTTGAAGTCCATCTCCGAGCGGTTGATGACCATCTCGGCGCCCATGTTGCGCACGATCTTGGCCTTCTCCTCGTTGGAGACCACGCAGACCGGGTTGGCGCCGCCGTTGAGGGCGTACTGCGTCGCGAAGCCACCGAGACCGCCGGAGGCGCCCCAGATCAGGACGTTGTCGCCCTGCTTCATGTTGCCGCCGTTGGCGGAGACGAGCTGGCGGTAGGCGGTGCAGTTGACCAGACCGGGGGAGGCGGCCTCCTCCCAGGTGAGGTGCTCGGGCTTCGGCATCAACTGGTTGGCCTTGACCATCGCGATGTCGGCGAGACCGCCGAAGTTGGTCTCGAAGCCCCAGATGCGCTGGGAGGGGTCCATCATCGTGTCGTCGTGGCCGTCGGGGGCCTCGAGCTCGACCGAGAGGCAGTGGGCCACGACGCGGTCGCCCGGCTTCCACTTGGTCACGCCCGCGCCGACCTTCAGCACGACGCCGGACAGGTCGGAGCCGACGATGTGGTAGGGCAGGTTGTGGCGGGCGCCGAGCTCGGACTCCTTGCCGTAGCGCTCCAGGAACCCGAAGGTGGAGACCGGCTCGAAGATCGAGGTCCACACGGTGTTGTAGTTGATCGCCGAGGCCATCACCGCGACGAACGCCTCGCCCGGGCCGAGCTCGGGGAGGGCGACGTCCTCGACGTGGAGGGACTTGCGGGGGTCCTTCTCCTTGGTCGCGACGCCCTCGAACATGTCGACCTCGTCCTTGTGGACGGTGGCGGCACGGTAGTGGTCGGGGATCTCGAGGTTCGCAAACTCCTCGCCGGGGGTGTCACCGGCAAGGATCGCGTCGAGGATTTTCTGCATGGTCGGCTCCTGCGTCGTCGTAGGGGTCGCGGTTGAGGCTATTTCGCTGGACATTACTGGTGAGTAACCGTTAACGCCAGCCTGATGTGACACATGACTCTTGGATCGTTCACGTGCCGTGGTGGCGTCAGTGGGCCGGGTTCGCGGCCGGCTCGACGAGCTCGACCAGGACGCCGCCGGCGTCCTTGGGGTGGATGAAGTTGATCCGGGAGTCGGCGGTGCCGCGCCGCGGTGCGTCGTAGAGGAGGCGTACGCCGCGCTCCCGGAGGATCGCGGAGACCTGCTCCACGTCGGTGACCCGGTAGGCCAGCTGCTGCATGCCCGGGCCGTTGCGGTCGAGGAACTTGGCGATGGTGCTGCTCTCGTTGAGCGGGGCGAGCAGCTGCAGCTTGTTGTCGGAGTCGCCGATGGCGATCATCGCCTCCTCGACGCCCTGCTCCTCGTTGGTCTCCCGGTGCGCGAGCTTCATGCCGAAGGTCTTCTCGTAGAAGTCGATCGCCGCGTCCAGATCGGCGACCGCGAGGCCGACGTGGTCGATCTGGGTGAACAGGTGGGGTGGGATCTCGACGGATGTCATGGGCCTACTCTCCTTCAGGTCGGGCCCAGGGGGCACAATGTGTGATGACAGCCACACCATGCTGCTGTCATCTCTCTTCCCACTGAGGTTACTAATAAGTAACCTCAGTGGCAGATCAGCACCACCAACATTCTTGGAGGACCCATGTCCAACGTCATCGTCGCCGGGGCACGTACGCCGATCGGCCGCCTCCTCGGCGGGCTCAAGAGCCTGTCCGCAGCCGATCTGGGCGGCGTCGCCATCAAGGGCGCCCTGGAGAAGGCAGGCGTCTCGCCCGACCAGGTCGACTACCTGATCATGGGCCAGGTCATCCAGGCCGGCGCCGGTCAGAACCCGGCGCGCGCGGCCGGCATCGCCGGCGGGCTGCCGATGAACATCCCGTCGATCACCATCAACAAGGTGTGCCTCTCCGGCCTCAACACCATCGCCATGGCCGACCAGCTGATCCGCGCGGGCGAGGCGGAGATCATCGTCGCGGGCGGCATGGAGTCGATGACCAACGCGCCGCACCTGCTGCCGAAGTCCCGCGAGGGCTTCAAGTACGGCGACACCACCCTGGTGGACTCGATGGCCTACGACGCGCTCTACGACCAGCTCACCCAGCAGGCCATGGGCGGGCTCACCGAGCAGGTCAACGCCGAGGGTGTGAAGCTCACCCGCGAGGAGCAGGACGCGTTCGCCGCGACCTCCCACCAGCGTGCCGCCGCAGCCCAGAAGAACGGCGTCTTCGACGACGAGATCGTCCCGGTGACGATCCCGCAGCGCAAGGGCGAGCCGATCGTCATCAGCGCCGACGAGGGCGTGCGCGGCGACACCACCGTCGAGTCGCTGGCCAAGCTCCGTCCGGCGTTCTCCAAGGAGGGCACCATCACCGCCGGCTCCGCCTCGCAGATCTCCGACGGCGCCGCTGCCGTCGTGGTGATGAGCAAGGAGAAGGCCGAGGAGCTCGGCCTGGAGTGGCTGGCCGAGATCGGCGCCCACGGCATGGTCGCCGGCCCGGACTCCTCGCTGCAGCTGCAGCCGGCCAACGCCACGGCCAAGGCCCTGGAGAAGGAGGGCATCACCGCCGCCGACCTCGACCTGGTCGAGTTCAACGAGGCGTTCGCGGCCGTCGGCATCGAGTCCACCAAGAAGCTCGGCCTCGACCCGGAGATCGTCAACGTCAACGGCGGCGCGATCGCGCTCGGCCACCCCGTCGGCATGTCCGGCACGCGCGTCGTCCTCCACCTGGCGCACGAGCTCAAGCGCCGCGGCGGTGGCACCGGTGCGGCGGCGCTGTGCGGCGGTGGCGGTCAGGGTGACGCCCTGATCGTGCGTGTGCCCAAGGCGTGAGCCATCGGTGATGTGAGCGACCTGGTCGCGCGCGCCCGGGGCGGTGAGCCCCGGGCGGTCGCGCGGCTGGTGTCGTACGTCGAGAACGCCCCCGTCGGTGGGGGAGAACGGCTCCGCGAGGTGATGGCGGCGCTCGCCCCGCACGGCGGGCACGCCCAGATCGTGGGGCTCACCGGTGCGCCGGGGGTCGGGAAGTCGACGACCACCTCCGCACTGGTCCGCGAGCTGCGCTCCGCGGGGCGCACGGTGGCGGTGCTGGCCGTCGACCCGTCCTCTCCGTTCTCCGGTGGTGCCCTGCTGGGTGACCGGATCCGGATGACCGACCACGCCACCGACCCCGGCGTCTTCATCCGCTCGATGGCCTCCCGGGGCCACCTCGGTGGGCTGGCCTGGTCGGCCCCGCAGGCCATCCGCGTGCTCGATGCCGCCGGCTTCGACGTGGTGCTGGTCGAGACCGTCGGCGTCGGCCAGTCCGAGGTGGAGATCGCCGGCCTCGCCGACACGACCGTGGTCCTGCTCGCCCCCGGGATGGGCGACGGTATCCAGGCGGCGAAGGCCGGGATCCTGGAGATCGGCGACCTCTACGTCGTCAACAAGGCCGACCGGGAAGGGGCGACCAAGGTCCAGCGCGACCTGCGCGGGATGCTGCGTCTCTCCGACCGCCCCGAGGGCGCCTGGACGCCGCCGGTCCTCACCGCCGTGGCCCAGTCCGGCAAGGGGCTGGCCGACGTGGTCGCCGCGCTCGACGAGCATCGGGCCTGGCTCGGGTCCAGCGGCACGCTGCTGGCGCGGCGTACGCGTCGGGCGCGGGCCGAGATCGAGGCCATCGCCGTCGAGACACTCCGGGCGAGATGGGCGACCGTCGGGTCGTCGAGCGACCTGGACGCCCTCGCGGAGAAGGTCGTCACGGGCGAGAAGGACCCGTACGCCGCCGCGGACACGCTCCTCGCCGAATAGCCCTGTCACCGGGCTTTCGGCGGGAGTTGTCCCGGCGTACGGCTTGTTCTGTCGACTCCGGCTCCGCGGAGTCACTATCGTTGCCGGTGTGAACCTCTTCGGTGTCGACATCTCCAAGCACCTTCTGCGAGACGAAGGTGAGGTCGTCGTCGACGAGGTCACCCATCACTGGGTGTCCTACATCAGGCCGGTGGCCGAGGCGATCCTCGGCCTGGCGCTGATGATCGTCGCGGCGACGATCGACATGAACGTCGCCTGGATCATCGTGCTGCTCGCCTTCGCGCTGGTCGGTCACGCGTTCTGGCGGTCGCTGGTGGTCAGCCGGGACCGGTTCGTGGTCACCAACATGCGCATCTTCCGCGTCCACGGCGTGCTCTCGAGCGAGCTGGCGACCATGCCGCTGTCGCGAGTCCTCGACATCACCGTGAAGCAGTCGTTCACCGGCCAGATCTTCAACTACGGCCACTTCGTCTTCGAGTCGGCCGCCCAGGAGCAGGGGCTCAACAACATCTACTTCGTCGGTCGGCCCAACGAGCGTGACCTGACGATCCAGCGCGTCGTCCAGCGTGCGGGCCTCCGTGGCAGTGTCGGGTAGACCGTCCTCTTAGGATTGACCGCATGACGCAGCAGCCGTTCTCCCGTCCCGGAGCTGTCGACCTCTCCGGGCTCGCCAGCACCAGCCCCGCTCAGGACACCCCCTTCGGCGGTCCGGCCGATGCGGCTCCCGCCCAGGGGCGGAGCGCCGGCTCCTACACCGTCGAGGTCGACGAGCAGATCTTCCAGTCCGTGCTCGAGGCGTCGATGACCGCGCCGGTCGTGCTGGTCTTCTACTCCGCTTCCCGTGCCCCCGAGAGCGTCACCTACGCGCGTGACGTGTCGACGGTCGTGGAGGAGTACGACGGCCGGTTCCTGGTCGGCCTGGTCGACATCGACAAGAACTTGCAGATCGCGCAGGCGCTGCAGGTGCCCCAGGTGCCGCTGCTCTACATCCTGCTCGACGGCCGACCGGTCACCCAGCCGATCCCGGGCGCGCTCAAGCTCGACGAGCTGCGCACGGTCTTCCAGCAGCTCGGTCAGCAGCTCACCACCCAGGGCATCGGCGGGCGACACAAGCCCAACGCCATCGGCGGCGGTGCGGCGGAGGAGGGCGCCGAGCCGGCGCTCGACCCGCGCTACGCCCCGGCCCAGGACGCGCTGGAGCGCGGTGACATCGACGCCGCCGTGGCCGAGTACGAGAAGCTGATCGCCTCCAACCCCGCCGACTCCGAGGCCGCCGCGGGCCTGGCGATGGCCAAGGTCCTGCAGCGTACGCAGGGGGTCGACCTCAACGCCGCTCGTGCCGCGGCCGCGGCCGCGCCCGAGGACGTCGACGCGCAGACCCTCGTCGCCGACCTGGACCTGCTCGGTGGCCACGTGGAGGACTCCTTCCTCCGGTTGGTCGAGCTGGTGCGGCGTACGTCGGGCGACGACCGCAACAAGGCGCGCGAGCACCTGCTGGGGCTTTTCGCCGCGGTCGGCAACGACGACGAGCGAGTGCTCAAGGGTCGTCAGTCGCTGGCCTCCGCGCTGTTCTGATCTCGACCGTTCCGGGCCGCTAGCGCCGCGAGCACCGCGGTGACCGCAGGTGAGGCGGCCATGGTGCGCCGGTGCAGCGCGAGGATCTCGCGGGTGGGGACCGGGTCGACGACGCGTACGGCGATCAGGTCCTCGCCCAGCTCCGCGCGTCCCAGGCGCGGGACGAGCGCGATCCCGAGGCCGGCCCGCACCAGCGCCAGATGGCTGTCGAACTCCATTGAGACGTGCGCGATCCGCGGTAGCCGACCGGTGCCGGCGTACATCCGGTTCAGCCACTGCCGGCAGATCGTGCCCTCCGGCGTCGCGATCCAGTCCTCGGCGACGAGGTCGTGCGGGGTCACCTTGGCGAGCTGGGCGAGCGGGTGGTCGCGATGGGCGATCACGTCGGCGACGTCGCGGTGGAGCTCGGTGGTGACGAGGTGGTCGGGGATGGAGAGCGGCACGTCGCCCCAGGAGTGCACGACGCCGATCTCGCTGTGACCGGTCGCGACCAGGTCGACGGTGTCCCACGGCTCCCGCTCGGAGAGGGTGAGGACGAGGTCGGGATGGGCGGTGCGGAGCTCGCCCGCGACCGGCGCGATCAGCCCGCGCATCGCCGTGGAGAACGCGGTCAGCCGCAGCCGCCCGGCCACGGTCGTGGCCTGCTCGTGCAGCCCGGACTCCAGCGACTCCATGTCGGCGAGCAGCCGGGAGCCCTCGTCGACCAGGTGGCGGCCCGCGTGGGTGAGCATGACGCCGCGCCCGATCCGCTCGAGGAGAGGTACGCCGACCTGCCGCTCGAGCCGCTTGACCTGCTGCGACACGGCGCTGGGTGTGAACCCCAGGGCGTCGGCGGCCGCCACCACCGAGCCGTGGGTGTCGACGGCGCGGAGGGCGACGAGCGCGGAGAGGTCGATCATGAAGCGATGCTACGTCATTCGTTGAAGAATCATTCGCTGGTGCTTCATGATCTTTGCCTTCATCCTGGTGGATGTGACTCGTCGTGACTCGCTGCTCGCCGTCCTCGTCGCCGTCCTGTGGGGCTTCAACTTCGTCGTCATCGACTGGGGCCTCGAGACGCGTGACGGGCATGCGGTGCCGCCGCTGCTGCTGCTCGCGGTGCGGTTCGTGCTGGTCGCGTTCCCGGCGGTCTTCCTGCTCCCGCGGCCGAAGGCGTCCTGGCGGGTGGTCGCGGCGGTCGGGGTCTTCATGAGTCTCGGCCAGTTCGGGCTGCTCTACACCGGCATGGCCGCCGGGATGCCACCCGGCCTCGCCGGGCTGGTGCTCCAGGCGCAGGTCGTGCTGACCATCGTCATCGCGGCCGGCGTGCTGCGTGAGCGGCCGAGCCTTCTGCAGGTCGTCGGGGTCGTCGCCGGTGCCGTCGGGCTGCTCGTGGTCGCGCTGGGCCGAGGCGGGCACGTACCCGTCGTGGCGCTCGTGCTGTGCTTGCTCGCCGCGCTGTCCTGGGCGATCGGCAACGTGATCTCCCGGGCGGCCAAGGTGCCCGGCGGGCTCTCCCTGACGGTCTGGTCAGCGCTGGTCGTGCCCGTCCCGCTGCTGCTGCTCTCGCTGGTGATCGACGGGCCCGAGGGCGTACTCGACGGGGTGGCCGCCTTCGGCTGGGAGGCGCTCGTCTCCACGGCCTACACGGTGGTGCTCGCCTCGTTCGTCGGCTACGGGATCTTCAACTCGCTGCTGGCGCGGCACCCGGCGTCGTCGGTGGTGCCGTGGATCCTGCTGGTGCCGCCGGTCGCCATCGGCTCCGCGTGGCTGCTGCTGGGTGAGGTGCCGAGTGCCGGCGAGCTCGCCGGCGGCGCTCTGCTGGTGCTCGGGGCGCTCGTCGCCCAGGGAGTGCTACGCCCGCCCCGACTCGGTGTAGGCCGGACCGCCGCCCAGCGCGGCAAGGGCGGCCTCGACCCGGCGCGCGGTGAAGTCGGCCGCCCGCTCGCGGACCTCGTCGAGGGTGCAGAACGCCACTGAGCGGATCTCGCGAGGCTGAAGGGTGGTCCGCTCGACGATCGAGGACGGGTGGACACCACCGTCGAAGACCAGGCAGACGGCGTCGTCCCAGCCACCCCACGGAGGCAGCCAGTCGGTGAGCAGCAGGTCGCCGGCAGGGAGCACGAGGGCGAGCTCCTCCTCGATCTCGCGGGTGGTCGCCAGCTTCGGTGACTCACCGACCTCGACGATGCCGCCGGGGAGGTCCCAGTCCTTCTTGTAGGTCAGCTGGCACATCAGCACGCGGTCGTCGGGGTCGCGCACCAGCATCTGGCCGATCGCGCGCTTGCGCGGGAGGAAGGAGTTGAGCAACGCCCGGAAGCCCTCGGGGGCCTCGACCGGCGCGTCGCTGGCCACCCGGGCGTAGAGCATCCGGTCCTTGCCGCCCGTCACGCCTCGGAGCAGGCCCTCGCGGTGGAGCCCTGCCCAGGTCGCGGTGCGCTGCTCGACGGTGTCGTCCGGGTCGACCAGCGCCTCCACCCGATGGTGGGTGAGCAGCGCGGCGGCCACCTCGCGGCGTACGACATCGACGGCCTCGCCCGCGGCCCATTCGATCCGGGCAACACCCTCCGCCACCGTCGTCGTCTCTGGCTCGCTCACGCGACCACCCTAGTGTCACAACCTGACGGTTGTCGGTGTCTGGACGGTGACGAGATGCTCCGACCCCACGAGGAGGGCGACGATGCCCAGCACGTTCAGGATCCCGAAGGCAGATCTGACCGGTCTCTACGGTGCCGTGGTGAGGCGGGTGAGCAGGAAGATGTACGGCGAGGTCCCCGACGTCGGCTATGTCTACTTCCACCACAAGCCGGTGCTGCGCGCGGTGATGGGGTTCGAGAGGAAGGTCGGGAAGTGGGACGCGCTCGACCCGACGTACAAGTCACTTGCCGAGATGGCGGCGGCGAGCACGATCGGGTGCAGCTGGTGCCTCGACTTCGGCTACTACCTCGCCCGCAACGAGAACCTCGACCTGGAGAAGATCAGCCAGGTTCAGGTGTGGCGGACCTCCGACGTCTTCGACGAGACGGAGCGACAGGTGATCGAGTACGCCGAAGCGATGTCGTCCACGCCGCTGACCGTCACCGACGAGATGGTCTCGACCCTGATCGACAAGCTCGGCACCGAGGCGGTCGTGGAGCTGACCCAGATGATCGCACTGGAGAACATGCGCTCGCGGTTCAACTCGGCCGCCGGCCTGCAGAGCCAGGGCTACTCCGACGTGTGCGAGATCCCGCTGGCGCCGGCGTCGGTAGGGTCGGACGCATGAGCGAGTCCCACCGGGTGGGCGCGGATGCCGCGACCGAGGCCTTCGTCGCCCATCGCAACCTCCTCTTCACCGTCGCCTACGAGATGCTCGGCTCCGCCGCCGATGCCGAGGACGTGCTGCAGGAGACCTGGCTGCGGTGGGCCGACGTGCCGCTGGAGGAGGTGCGCGACCAGCGCGCCTACCTGGTGCGGATCACGACCCGGCTCGCCCTCAACCGCATCCGGACGCTGTCGCGCCGCAAGGAGACGTACGTCGGTCCGTGGCTGCCCGAGCCGCTGCTGACCTCGCCGGACGTCGCCGAGGACGCCGAGCTCGCCGACTCGCTCTCGACCGCGGTGCTGCTGGTGCTCGAGACGCTCTCGCCGACCGAGCGGGCGGTCTTCGTGCTGCGCGAGGTCTTCGCGCTGGGCTACGACGAGATCGCGGCCGCGGTCGACAAGTCGCCTGCGGCGGTGCGGCAGATCGCCCACCGGGCACGCGCCCACGTCGCCGAGCGTCGCCCGCGGGAGTCGGTCTCGGCGGCCGAGGCGCGCCACGCGCTGGAGCGGTTCCGGGACGCCGCGACCGGCGGCGACCTGCAGTCGCTGCTGGACGTGCTGGCGCCGGACGTCGTGCTCTTCTCCGACGGTGGCGGTGTGGTGCAGGCGGCCCGCAAGCCGATCCACGGCGCCGAGAAGGTGCTGCGGTTCTTCGCGGGGCTGGCGACGAAGTACGGCGTTCCCAGGTTCGAGATGGCCAGCGTCAACAGCGCTCCCGGGATGCTGCTCTACTTCGGCGAGGAGGTCGACGGCGTCGTCACCCTGCACGTCGAGGACGGCCTGGTCACCGGGCTCTACTACGTCCGCAACCCGTCCAAGCTCAGCGGCGTCGTCGAACAGGTCCATCTGGAACGCTGACGTAGGTGGGGAGCCGTTCGCTGCGCGCTGTGCTGGTCACGCTCTGCGTGACCGTCACGGCGGCGTACGGCGTCCTCTACTACGCCTTCACCGTGCTGCAGCCACGGATCGTCGAGGCCACCGGATGGTCGGCGGCCGCGATCACCACCGCCTTCTCCGCCGGCACGCTCGTGGGGGCGGTCGCGGGCATCCCCGTCGGGCGGGTCATCCAGCGCTTCGGACCGCGCTGGGTGATGGCCGGCGCCAGCCTGCTGGGGACGCTGGCCCTGCTGGTGGTCGCTGCTGCACCTTCGTACTGGATCTTCGCCCTCGGATGGCTGCTGGTCGGGCTCTCGAGCGCCGGGACCTTCTACCCGCCGGCGTTCGCGGCGCTGACGCAGTGGTTCGGGTCGCGGCGGGTGGATGCGATCACGACGCTCACCCTCGCCGGTGGGTTCGCCTCGACGATCTTCGCGCCGCTCACCGATGCGCTGGCGGGGTGGGTGGAGTGGCGGTGGACGTACGTGATCCTGGCCGGTGCCTTCGTGCTGCTGACGTTCGTGCCGAGCATCGTGGTCCTCGATCTGGCGTGGGAGACGACCGGAGCGAGGTCGAGCGGCGAGCTTGCTCGTCCGCTCGTGCCGAGCGAGGGAGTGACCGCGCGCAGCGCGGAGCCGGCTGCTCCGGTCGAGGACGGTCGTCCGGTGCGGGACCGAGAGGTGCTGCAGAGCCGTCGGTTCGTCCTGCTCACGCTGGCGGGCACGCTGGTCACGATGGTCGTGTTCGCCTCGATCGTGCACCTGGTGCCGTTCCTCGTCGAGCACGGACTGAGCGCGACCACGGCCGCCTGGGCGCTCGGGCTCGGCGGCGCGGGTCAGGTCGCCGGTCGCGCTTTCTATCCGCTGCTGGCGCGACGCTTCGGCGTCCGGGCCCGGATGATCGGGGGCGTGCTGTGGTTCGCGGCGTCCGTCGCGCTGCTGCCATTGCTGCCCGCGGTGGGCTGGGTGATGATCCTCGTTTCGGTGCTCACCGGGACCGCTCGCGGG
Source organism: Nocardioides sp. NPDC057772 (assembly GCF_042798075.1). Classification (NCBI taxonomy): domain Bacteria; kingdom Bacillati; phylum Actinomycetota; class Actinomycetes; order Propionibacteriales; family Nocardioidaceae; genus Nocardioides; species Nocardioides sp. NPDC057772. Next base: position 8,674 of record NZ_JBHVKN010000074.1, on the reverse strand, counting down.
CTCTACACGCTCATCTCGGCCACGGTTGTCAGTGACGTGTGGGGGCCGGAGAGGTACGCGGCGCTCAACGGGGTCTACTCGGCGCCTGCGGGGGTTGCGGGCGCGCTTGCTCCGGCGTTGGGGGCTGGGGTTGCTTCTGCTCTGGGTGGGTACGACGCGTTGTACTGGGTTCTGGCTGGGGGTGTTTTGGTGGCTGGGGGGCTTGCTGGGGTTGCGCTTGGGGTGAGGGAGGCGCGGTGACTCTTCTTTGTGGCCGGTGTGGGCCGCCGACCTTTCCTTGAGGGTGTTCTCGCCGGACCCGGAGTCAAGGACGGCCTTCGGCCGCCGGCTTCGCCGGCCGCTTTCGCGGTCCTTGACACCGGGGTCCGGCGAGAAAAAACTTGGCTGGCTATCGGGGCGGCGGCCCGGGTGTGGCGCAGCAGAAGAGGGTCGTTCGCTGACCGCAAAAGTGGTGTTTGACCTGGGAAAATAGGTTCTCGCAGGGGTGGTTCTCGGGTAGAACTAGGGCCATCGCAGCACACCTCTGAGAGGGAGGATCGTGATGAGTCTCGGGCGCGAGATCGACCACTGGGGCATCAACCCCGGCGACCTGGTCGACGCTGCCCTGACCTCGATCGAATCCTCCGTTCAAGACTTGCTCGCGAGTGATCCCGTCTATTGGCGGACCGGGCAGAAGAAGGACCTCCTCGAGAGGTTGGAGAAGCTGCAGGCCCAGCAGGCCGCGTTGAAGCTCCGGGTCCTCGCGTCGGCTGATGACATCGCCGAAGAGACCGGTGCCCAAGACGCCTCGGGGTGATTGCGGACCGAGCTGCTGGTCGATAAGGCGGTCGCGCGGTCCCAGATCAAACTCGCGGCTGGGGTGGCGAAGTACGACCGTGTCGCAGAGGGTCTGGCCGAGGGGGTGGTGTCCCAGGACAAAGCGCGGGTGATCACCAAGGCCCTGGATGCGATCGAGACCGATCCCGCCGCCAGCGGCGAAGACCTGGTCCTGGCGGAGAAGCTGCTGGTGGACTACGCCACCCGGTTGACGGCGAACGAGTTGAAGATCGTCGGGCAGCGGATCCTGGTCGAGATCGACCCGGAACGGTTCGAGGCCGCTGAAGCCAAGGCGCTTCAGCGTGAGGAAGAACGGGCTGCGCGGCGCACGTTCTTCTCCTCCCGCGACAACGGGGACGGGACCGTCGACATCCACGCCCGGGTGTCTCGTGCGGTCGGTGTCCGGTTGCGCACGATCTTGGACTCCCTGGCGCAGCCACGGAAGCTCTCGGCTCAGGACAGGGGCGTCAAGGCGCCCTATGACCGGTTGCTGGGTCAGGCGTTCGCCTGGGTGGTCGAGACCTACGACGTCGACCAGCTCCCGCGTCACGGCGGCCACGCGACCACGGCGTTCATCACCATGACCCTCGATCAGCTCCGTGCCGACCTCGGCACCGCCGCGTTGGGGTTCGACGGGGATCAGATCACCGCCGCCGAGGCCCGCCGGATGGCGTGCAACGCCGACCTCGTCCCAGTGGTGTTGGGCACCGACTCCGAGATCCTCGACTTCGGCCGGACCGCGCGGTTGGCTCATCCGATTCAACACCGCGCACTTCGGCTACGCGACAAGTGCTGCCAAGCCGAAGACTGTGACGCCCCGGCGGCCTGGACTGAGGCACATCATCTGAAACCCTGGTCCGAAGGCGGCCGCACCGACCTCGAAAACATGGTCCTCCTGTGTGGCAGTGACCATCGACGGATCCACGACCCCAACTACGGATACGAGCGCCTGCCGGACGGTCGGATCCGGTTCACCCGACGTACCTGAGGTACTGAGGGCATTGGCTCGTCCCTTGTGAAGCATTCACAAGGTGTCATCGTCTAGTAAAAGCCCGACGAGACACGTCTGCCTGCCCAGAGCAATGGCCACGGCTCCCAAGCCCGTACCGAAGTTCGTCGAGAACACCCTGCGTAACGGGTCGGCGACCACCAGCCTCCGAGCCGACATCAAACGAACCCCCGCGGAAAAACCCGAACGGCGTCTCGGTGCCCCACCCCGCAGGACACCGAGACGCCTACGGACTCACTGACCGAAGACCTGCAGCTCAGCAGCGTGGACGATCGTCCCTCGGTCCGACCCGGTCTTGCAGTCGGTCGTGGTGGTCGGGTCGGCGTCCTGCTCACCGGCGTAGCCGTCGTAGCCCGTGCACTGGTTCTCCAGCGCCACCAGACGAACCGCGGCAGCGGCGGTGTCGGGGACGTCGAAGGAACGCAGGTTGAGGTTGGGGGCGACCGGCCTCGGGCGCTTTCCGGGGAAGGCGTCGTCGGCCGAGGTGTAGAAGCGCTTCCAGGTCGCACCGGCGGTGTTGCAGGCGGAGACGCAGGCCTCCAGCGCGAACTTTCGCAGGGCGGTGAAGCGCGAGCCCGAGTCGGCATCCGTCTCGGTGGCGGGGGAGAGGTAGGCGCTCACGTTCACCCGGGTCACCGTGTGCGTGCCGCCGGCCAGGTCGACGGCGATCGACGGCATGGTCTCGTCGACGTTGCCCTCGGTCACCCCGCCCCAGTTGGTGCCCTCCGTACCGTCGATCAACGCGTCCGGGTTGCGGGAGCCCTCGGTCGAGGCGATCACCGTCGCTCCCTTGGCGGCCGCGGCGAGGTTGGTGCTCGACGCGAAGGAGACCGTCTTGGTGACCTCCGCCGGAGAGATCGTGACGGTCTTGCGCTGGGCGCCCCCGGTCTTGGTGACGTAGAGGAACTCGTACGTCCCTGGGACGAAGTGCGCCACCGACCCCGTCGCGGTGTCGACCAGGGTGTCCGCGATGGGCGTGGCCCGGGCCTCGAAGCGGCCGACGTACACCTTCCCCGGCGTGCCGGAGGGCGCGCTGAAGGTGACCTTGACGTTGCGCGAGGCCGGTGAGGCGAAGCTCGGGGTCGGCTCGTGGTCGTCGGCGGTCGTGGTGGCGTAACGGCCCATGCCGCGCCGGGCGAACGCGTCCGCGATCACCTGGCGGTTGGCACCGCCGAAGCGCATCTGGTCGGCGGCGAGGAAGGCGTCGCGGGCGTCGAGCATGGAGGTCGCGCCCTGCTGGAGCAGGAACGAGTCGAAGACCAGCTGGATCCAGCGGCGGTTGCCGGGGCACTTGTCGGCGGCGAGCGGCGAGGCCGTCATGGTCCCGACCGAGCAGCGCCGCTGCAGGGCCTTGTCGGCGTAGGGGTAGGTCGCGTTGTACTTGTCGACCAACGCCTGACGCACCGACCACATCGTGCCGTTCCAGATCTCGCCGTCGGCGTGAACCTGAGGTCCGGTGCTGTCGTAGCCCACGTCGGAGAAGTTGAGCGGGTTCCTGTCGATCGCGAAGTTACGGATCGCGGTGTCGGTGTTGCCGGTGGCGTAGGAGCCGACGGCCCACGGGCTGCCGCCGTTGTAGAGGTCGTGGGCGAACATGTGCTCGGCCGCGGCCAGGTCGCTCCAGGACTCACCCATCGCGCCGCCCTGCTCCGAGGTCAGCCCGTCGTCGGGGCCGCCGACCATCCGGTTCGAGATGGCGTGGGTGTATTCGTGGCCCACGATCCCGAAGTCGAGCGAGCCGTCGGTGCAGGGTGCGTAGAAGGCGCCGGCGGCAGGCTGGAAGAGGTACTGGTTGGTGATGCCCGGCACCCCGTCCATCAGGGTGAGCTGGTTGGCGTTGTTGCGGCCGGTCAGTATGCCCGTCTGCTCGATGACCTGCGAGTCGAGCGCCGCGGCCTGGGCGTTGCCGACCTCGGCATCGCCGCCGCGTCCGCCACGGGCGAGGTTGTCGGTCTGCAGGTTGTAGTTCTCCTCGGTGAAGCCGAGGAAGTAGGACCAGTCGTGCATCCGGTTGTGGCTGGCGAAGAGATTGCCGACCACGTAGTTCACGTCGTTGCCGCCGGGGACCAGCGTGGTCGGCGAGCACTTGGAGTTGTTCCACGCGTCGGTGAAGGTGCCGGAGTAGTCACGCACCGGTGAGACCGGGGCCTGCGCAAGGCCGACCGGTCCGATCGGCGAGAGCCAGCCCTCGTGGGTGTTGGCGTTGTTGCCGATCGTGGTCAGGCTCGGCACGCCGACGGTCGTGTTGAGCAGCGTGTCCCACGGGCCGGCGTTGGCCAGGCTCTTCAGCTCGGGACCGGTGCACTCGGCGACCTTGGTCCAGCAGGCGATCACGTCGTTGGTCGGAACCGCGTCGCCGCCGGTCGAGGCGGCGTCGGGGGTGCCTGGGAAGTAGGACCAGCGCGGGTTGCTGCCCGGCAGATCACCGGTCTCCGCGCCGGCGTCGGAGGACGCAACCGTCACCGTGTAGCTGCCCACCAGGAGCGAGTCGTCGAAGGGGCAGACCTGGACCGCGTACGTCCCGGGGTCGATCTTCTCGGCCGTGTAGGTTGCCGTCTCGGGGCTGGTGAGCAGGTCACCCTCCACGAGCAGCCGCCCGTCGGGGGCGAAGAGCTTCACCGTGAAGTCGTCCGTGGGCAGGCCGACGGCGACCGCGGCGATCGTGCGCGTCTTGTCGTCGGTGATCTCGAAGGTGTGCTTGGGGCCGCAGGCGCCCAGCGCGGTGCCCGTGAACGGGCCCTCGACGTCGTTCTCGTGGTCGACGTTGTCGTGGCGCCACAGCACCTCGCCGGTGACCGCGTCGACCAGCACCGTCTGCCCCAGCAGGGTGGCGGCGGCGGAGTCGACGACGGTGGCCTGGAAGACGGGGCGTACGCCCTCACCGGGGACCGGGAACGCCCGCAGCCGCACCAGCTGCTCGGTCGCCAGGCCGGGCACGGACAGCTTCGTCCAGTCGGTCAGCTTCGCGGCCGCGTCGGTGACGATCTCGCCGACCTTCGAGGCGGCGACCGGGCGTCCGGCCGAGGCCGCCGCCTTCAGCCACGCCTCGGTCGGGCTGAGCTCGGCCTTCGCCGGGGTGCCGGTCACCTTCGACAGCGAGGAGGAGACATAGGTGATGTCACCGTCGGCGACGCCGACGGTGACCAGGCCCTCGGTGGCTGCCGGCAGGCCGTCGTAGGTCTGTCGGAAGAGCACCGCATGGCCGCCGCCCCCGGCCAGCTTCTGGTCGCTGACCAGCTCGAGGTCGTCCAGCTGGGCGGCGGTGAGTCCGAAGACGGCCGCGTTGTCGGCGAGGAAGCCCCGGGCGGCGGCGACGGGATCCGAGGAGCCGGCCGCGGCCAGCACGCCGTCGTCAGTGATCAGCGAGGTCGGAGTCCCGTGGGCGTTCCAGCGGATGTCGACGGCGTCCAGGGCCTTGGCCGCGGACTCCTGGGTCGAGGTGGGCAGTACGCGGTCGCGTACGTCCAGGCCGGCATCGGCCTCGTGACCGAGAAGCCCGCCGGAGCGAGCCACGTCGGCCGTGGTGTTGGCAGTGTCATCAGTAGTGGAGAGCGCGGCACCCGAGACCGGCGTCGCCAGTACGAATGCGCCGAGGGCGAGGCTCAGCGCGGCACCGAGGATCACCCGGTTGCGACTGGAACGTGTTTCGGTCATATGGGCCAAACGTCCCTTTACCGGCTCGCGTTACGGGATACACGCAACGTCTGTACCGCGTACCGGCACACACGAGGTGCAGGTCACCCGATAGTGTTCCGGACACATGTAACCGCCTTCACAGACAGGGGAGCGCCACGATGGGTGACTTCGTCAACCTCACCGTCGAGGATGGCATCGGCACGATCCGTCTCGACCGGCCGAAGATGAACGCGATCAGCTTCCAGGTGCAGGCCGAGCTGCTCGAGGTCGCGACCGAGGCGGCGGCCGACGATGACGTACGCGCGGTGGTCGTCTACGGCGGCGAGAAGCTCTTCGCCGCCGGCAACGACGTCAAGGAGATGGCCGGCCTCACCTACTCCGAGATGGCCAAGCGGGTCGCGGGCGTGCAGGCCGCGGTGACGGCGGTCGCGGAGATTCCCAAGCCGGTGGTCGCCGCGGTGACCGGCTATGCGCTCGGGGGCGGTTGCGAGCTGGCGCTCGCGGCCGACTTCCGGATCGCCGCCGATGACGCCACCTTCGGCCAGCCGGAGGTGCTGCTCGGCATCATCCCGGGTGCCGGTGGCACCCAGCGGCTGGCGCGGCTGGTCGGGCCGTCCAAGGCCAAGGATCTGATCTTCTCGGGCCGCTTCGTCAAGGCTGACGAGGCGCTTGCAATCGGCTTGGCCGACCGGCTCGTGCCGGCGGCCTCGGTCTATGAGGAGGCGCTCGCGTGGGCGAGCCAGTTCACGAAGGCGGCCCCGTACGCTCTGGCGGCGGCGAAGACGGCGATCGACAAGGGGCTCGGAGTGGACCTCGCCACCGGGCTCGCCATCGAGCAGCAGCAGTTCGCCGGCGTGTTCGCGACGCAGGACTCCCAGACCGGGATGGCATCGTTCCTGGAGAACGGCCCCGGCAAAGCAACCTTCGAAGGGAAGTGAACCCCGTGTCCGACACCAAGACGTCTTCCGGTCCGGGTGTGGTCCACACCGTGCGGTCCTACGCCTCCAGGGTGGTCTGGGTGATCGCGCTGATCGCCGCGCTCGCGCTGGCTATCGGGGCCCTGTTGATCGCTCTCAAGGCCAACCAGGCCAACTCACTGGTCGACTTCGTGCTCAACGCCGCCGACACCGCCGACCTCGGCCTGTTCTCGCGGGAGAACGGCATCAAGCAGTTCGGGGGCGAGGACGCGGAGATCAAGAACGCCCTGTTCAACTGGGGACTCGGCGCGCTGGCCTGGCTGATCGTCGGCCGGATCGTGGCCGGGTTCATCAGGCCCTGAGACCATGTGACATTCTCAACGCGTAGGCACCTGTCGTCGCTATGTGACTGACGGGTAACATCGCTGGCGAACTACGACCATTCCAGGAGGGGCCGGCAAGGCCGCACCACCATGAACATTGTTGTGCTTGTGAAGTACGTGCCGGACGCGACCGCGGACCGGCAGTTCGAGGACGACTTCACCGTCGACCGCGTGAACGTCGACGGTCTGCTCTCCGAGCTCGATGAGTACGCGGTTGAGCAGTCGTTGCAGATCAAGGAGAAGCGTGACGGCGAGGAGATCACCGTCACCGCTCTGACCGTCGGTCCGGAGGCGGCCGAGGCTGCGGTCCGCAAGGCGCTGCAGATGGGCGCCGACAAGGGCATCCACATCGTCGACGACGCGATCGCCGGCTCCGACGCCATCGCCACCTCCCTGGTGCTCGCCAAGGCGATCGAGAAGCTCGGCGCCGAGACGAAGGTCGACCTCGTGGTCGGCGGTCTGGCCTCGACCGACGCCGGTATGAGCGTCGTCCCGGCGATGCTGGCCGAGCGCCTCGGTCTGCCGCAGGTCACCCTGGCCTCGGTCGTCGAGACCCAGGGCGACCAGGTCCGGATCAAGCGTGACGGCGACGTCGCCACCGAGGTCATCGGCGGCACCCTGCCGCTGGTCCTCTCGGTCACCGACCAGTCCGGCGAGGCCCGCTACCCGTCCTTCAAGGGCATCATGGCGGCCAAGAAGAAGCCGCTGGAGACCTGGTCGCTGGCCGACCTCGGTGTCGACGCCTCCCAGGTCGGTCTCGGCGCCGCCTACACCGCGGTCGAGGAGACGGCGGCCCGCCCGCCGCGCACCGCCGGCGAGATCGTCACCGACGAGGACGGCTCGGGCGCGAAGGCGCTGGCCGAGTTCCTCGCGTCCAAGAAGTTCATCTGAGGCCGAGAAGGGATATCTGAATCATGGCTGAAGTTCTCGTTCTCATCGACCACGTGAATGGTCAGGTCAAGAAGCCGACCTACGAGCTGCTCACCCTGGCCGCCAAGCTCGGCGAGCCGTCCGCGGTCTACATCGGTGGCGCCGACGGTGCCGCCGGTGCCGCGGAGGCCGTCAAGGGCTACGGCGCCGAGAAGGTCTACGTCATCGACGACGCCCAGATCAAGGGTTACCTGGTCGCCCCGAAGGCCGAGGCGCTCGCGCAGCTGGCCGGTTCCGCCTCCCCGGCCGCGATCCTGCTGCCCTCCTCCGCGGAGAACAAGGAGGTCGCCGCCCGCCTGGCGATCAAGCTCGACTCCGGTCTGATCACCGACGCCGTCGACCTCGACGAGTCCGGTGCGGCGACCCAGTCCGTCTTCGCCGGCAACTACACCGTCAAGGGCAAGGTCACCAAGGGCACCCCGATCATCACGGTCAAGCCCAACTCGGCCGCTCCGGTCGAGAAGGCCGGCGCTGCCGTGGTCACCCCGTTCGACGTGACCATCTCCGACGCCGCCAAGACCGCGCAGATCGTCGCCTCCCAGCCGCGCAAGGCCTCTGGCCGTCCCGAGCTCACCGAGGCCGCGATCGTGGTCTCCGGTGGTCGTGGCACCGGCGGCGACTTCTCCGCCGTCGAGGGTCTCGCCGACGCCCTGGGTGCCGCCGTCGGCGCCTCGCGTGCCGCGGTCGACTCGGGCTGGATGCCGCACACCTTCCAGGTCGGCCAGACCGGTAAGACCGTCTCTCCGCAGCTCTACGTGGCCAACGGCATCTCCGGCGCGATCCAGCACCGTGCCGGTATGCAGACCTCGAAGACCATCGTCGCGGTCAACAAGGACGAGGAGGCGCCGATCTTCGAGCTCGTCGACTTCGGCGTGGTGGGCGATCTCCACACCGTCCTCCCGGCCGTCACCGAGGCTGTGAAGGCCGCCAAGGGCTGATCAAGGTGTGACGTACATCCCGAAAACCCGCCTCCGAGCACGGCT
>NZ_JBHVKN010000073.1:0-22450 GCF_042798075.1 Nocardioides sp. NPDC057772 | reverse complement strand
CGAACTCTCGTTGTGGGTTTCTAGGTTCCTGGTGGCGGTCAACGCGCTCCTGCGGCGTCGTCTGCGGTTGCCTGCCCTGGAAACCGCAGACGAGGAGGCTCGGACGAGTCCGCGTTCGGCTGTCCGTTCGTAGGTCCTTACGGTCAGCCCAGCTTCACGAGCAGGTCTCGGCAGGCTTGCTCGCAGACTCGGCACGCGTCGGCGCAGACGCGGCAGTGCTCGTGCATGTCGGCATGGCGAGCGCACTCGTCGCCGCAGGCCTTGCATGCGGTCGCACACGCCTCCAAGAAGGCCCGGGTGAGGTTGGCGTCGTAACCGGTGTGGCGCGACAGGATGTTGGCGGTCGCCGAGCACGCGTCGGCGCAGTCCAGGTTGGTGCGAATGCACGTGGCCAGATCCGCCACGCCGTCCTCGCTCAGGCAGGCATCGGCGCACGCGGTGCACGCCTGGCCGCATTCGACCAGCGACTGGATCGTCTTGGCGAGCTGGGCGGTATCGATGCCGCCCAGCTCCTTGGGGTAGGTCTTCAACAGTTCCACGACGGTGTGCACGGCACTCCCTCTCGTCGACGGTGCTCTTGCACGCGGGCCATCTGGCCTCACGCCCGAGAGGTACCCACCACGGGCCGTTGCATGAGGGATGCCCGCCGGTGCCGTGGTTCGACTGGTACCGCGGGGCCTACAGGACGCGCTCCCAGGTCTTGCCGTTGTCCCTCGAGCGGTACGCCTCCTCGGCCGTGGCGGCGTACCAGCCCTGCTCGGTGATCGTGAAGGCCGCCGGTGGGCCGCCGATGGAGCCGGCCTCCTGCCAGCCCTCGCCCACGTCGTCGCTGACCCGGACGACACCGTCCGGGCCGATGCCGACGAGATCGCCGTCGGCCGAGATGTCGACGTAGGCGGTGACCGGACCGCCGAGCTCCTGGGTCCGGCCGGTGGATGCATCGATGCTGATGAGCTGGCCCGTGCGGGTGGTGGCGTAGAGCTGCTCGGCCTTGTCGGTCGCGGCGACGCTGACGAGGTCGCCGGTGAGGACCTCCTCGAACTGCTTGCGGTCCTCGGTACGGAGCAGACGTCGGGTGGTGGAGTCGAATGCGTAGAGGAGTTCGCCGGCCGGCTCGAGGATGTGGAAGTCGGCTTCGCCCTGCAGTGCGAGCGGCGTCCAGGTCTCGCCGGCGTCGGTGGACTCGACGAGTCCCAGATGCGGCGGCAGGTCCTCGGTGAGGTCGGGGTGTCCGCTGCCGAGGAAGTGACCGGGACCGACGACGGCGAAGCCCATGGTGTCCTGCCACCGGTCGGCGACCCGCTCCGCTCCGCCCGCCTCGTCGACGCGGAAGAGACCGAAGTGGGTCGCGACGTAGAGGCTGTCGTCGGCCGGATCGACTCCGAGGCCGTGGATGTGGCCCACCATGTCAGCGTTCTCGCCGTGGCCGTCGGTGGCGGGTCGTTCGGGCCGCGGATCCGCGCCGCAGGCGGTGGAGAGAAGGGCCGCCGCCACGACGATCGTCAGGGCAACGAGGGAGGTTGGGTTCATGAGGTTGCTCCGGAATCGAGGGAGGTGTCAGGCAGGCGCCTGGCCTGCCCGACACACGTGGACGACCGTCAGGACTTCAGCAGTTCCTCCATCGTCTGGATCTCATCGGTCTCCTCGGTCTCGGCCATCTCGATCGCACCTTCGTGGTGCTCGATCATCATCGTGAAGAACATCTGCATCGACATCAGCCCGAACAGCGCGACCGGGACAGCAGCAAGCGCCAGGCGCGTTACGCGCGCCTGTGCCGTCGTCCGGAGCCCCTGCATGTCTGCGATCCTAGGCGCTCGGAAAACGAGAACTGCCGGTGAGTTCCTGGAATCGGGATCCTCTGGATCTCGCGGAATGGTCCCGACCCTGTGCATCGTTGACGTGACGGCGGTTACCGTGTTGACGCTGACGGGGCAATCAGGGTGACATCTCCGATGTGGAGCGCGACACCACGACGAGTGCCGTTGGTGCCGTGGCCTCGGGCATCGACTCGGGGTCACGGCCTGGTCCATGGTGACGTGCTCTCGTAGGTCAAATCGCACTCGTCCGCCGCACTGTGGCCACCTGCTCGACAACCGGGGATGACCGCGCGCCATCGCGCGGCCAGCACCCAGTCGGGACATACCGACAACGGCTACCTCTGGCGTTCGAGCACGGTGACCGTCGCGGCCACCCCGACGGCTGCTGCGGCGATCATGGCGGTACTCAGCCAGCCGAACCACTCCACCGTCGCGGCCCCGGCGGCAGTCCCGAGACTGCCGCCCACGAAGTAGACCAGCATGTAGGCACTGTTGAAGCGTGCCGGTGCCGATGGGTCGATCGCCAGCACCATGCTCTGGTTGGCCACCTGTGCTGCGAACAGCCCCGCATCGAAGATCGCCAAGCAGATCAGTGCGATGACCGTGTTCTCGAGGCTGAAGCTGATGGTGGCTGCGGCCGCGCCGGCCACGGCGAGGCCGACGAGGATCACCAGGCGGGGGCCGACACGGTCGGTGGCACGCCCGGCGGCCTGGGTGGCAAGGATGCCCGAGAGGCCCGCCAGTGAATACAGGCCGATGCGCTCGGCCGAGTAGGAGAACGGTGGCTCGGAGAGCGCGACGGCGATCCCGGCCCACACCACACAGAACGCGAAGAACCACAGTGAGCCCCGCAGGGACGCGAGGCGAAGCGTCCGATGACGTGCGAACAGACCGGGCAGGGAACGCAACGTGGCGAGGTAGCCCCGCTCCGCAGTGCCGCGGGTGTTCGGAAGAGCCAGCAAACAGCACACTGCGACGAGGCCGCAGGCAGCCGCGAACGTCAGCAGCATCCCGCGCCAGCCGATCTCGTCGGCAAGCCACCCTCCCACCGTCCGGCCGGCAAGGACCCCTGCAGAGATCCCGGCGGTCACCATTCCCAGCGCCGTCGCGCGCTGCCGAGGCGGAGCCAGCCGGCCCGTGACGGAGCTCAGGCCGGCCCCGACCGCCGAGCACGCCCCGGTCAGCCCGACCGCCGGCGCCAGCAGCGCCGCGTCGGGAACGACGGCGCTGACCACCAGTGCACACGCAAGCACCCCGAACTGAGCGGCCAGAACCCGTGCTGGGCTGAACCGGTCGACCAGCGGCACCAGCAGTCCGAGACCGAGCATGTAGCCGATCGGCCCGAACGCGAGCGCGATCCCGATCGCCGTGATCTGCGAGTCCAACGACTCCGCAACATCCGCGATCGCTGGTTGCATCGGGTAGATGGTCGCGGTGCCGAGAGCGGCGGCGACCGACATGAACAGGACGGCAGGAGTACGTAGTGAGGTAGGAGCAGGAGTCAGGGAAGCGGTATCTGCGGACACTCGACTGACCGTAAGCAAGCGCGAAGTGGGCTGCTGGCGGGAATGGGACCTCACCGTTTCTCGGCGCGGCGATGCCGAACAGCCGGAAATGCAAGAAACTCCCGACCGAAACTGCTGGTCAGGAGTCTTGTTTGGTACGCCATGTAGGACTTGAACCTACAACCCGCTGATATCGCCACGGGCCCACGTGCCTGAGCTTGTAAGCGTGGTGGGCTTAGCTCGAGGCTGTTCGTCGGTTGTGGTTGTTCGGCGATCATCCACTGCCACTGTGTCCGCGATTGTGTCCGCGTTCAGAGGAGACCCGATGAGTTCCATTGTCAGGTTAGACCGGCGGGAGACCATGCATCTGCTGCGCCTTCCCCAGGGGCGACTCCTGGTCCTCGTCGGCCGTCTGGCTCTCAAGCACGCTGGGACGGCAGGTGGCAGGGGTAAGCGCTACGTCTTCCCGAGAGTGGCCCCCTCGGCGGGGGTCTGGGGGCTTGCCCCCACGCTGCCCAACCTCACTGTGCTCGAGGTGTCGCGGGGAGTGTCCCTGCCGGCAGCAGCCCCTCCTCCCTCGTCATCAGCCCAATGAACTTGAGCGAGTTCGTAGCTGCGGCCGAGTCGCGGACTGGGAGGGGATGGTCAGGTTCGGTTCGTCCAGTTGCGCCAGAACTCGTAGGTGTCGTTGGCGAGGGGCTCGAGTTCCCCGTCGATGGGGTGCCAGAGACTGACCCCTTCTTCTCCGCTGGTGACGCAGAAGGGTTCGCCGGCGCCGTTGTCTCCGAAGGCGATGAGGGGTCCGGGTGGTGCCCAGGTCTCGGAGGCTTCGGTGATGACTCGGCTGAGCGGCCAGATGACGAACCATTGGCCGGCCTGGTCGTAGATGCCGTCGGTGGTCCGGTAGAGGGCTCGAAGGGTCGGCGGGAGACGTCGGTTGATGGCGGCTTCGGCACGGCGGATCGCGTCGTCGGTGGCGGCCTGGTGGAGGGTGACGAGGTCGACGGTTAGCAGCTGGTGCCAGCGGTTCACGCTGCGATGGTCGCATAGAGCGCTTGGTCTACGGACTGGGCGCTCTTCTTCATTTGCGCGGCACGTAGGGGGACCGGCCGCCAGGCCGCACGCCCCCGGAGGCCGCGCCCGCGGCCGGAGGCCGCCTTGAGTCAGTAGAGAAAGTTCTCACGAGTCTGGCGCCTTGCCGGGGCCTGGCTCGACCGTTGCGCGATCGACCCACCGCGCAAACAGACTCCATGCTGCGAGCGTTTCGAGCGCCTCCCGTTCGCTCATGTCGGCGGGACCTATGTGATTGAGAGGGTTCCGGACACCCATGAAGAGTCCTTGGCCAAGCCCAATCGCCCCCACGTGCCGGTCCTTGAATAGGTTTGGGTTCGAATGGTCGCAAAGTCGGAGTCGCGCACACCCTGGCTCAGGTGCAGCGGTGCCAAATGCTTCCGCGACAAGCTTGTGCTCGCCGATGTCAACCCGGTCGACCTTGTGTTGCAGTTGGGTGTTGACATTTATTGCGGCTGCCCAGACCGCGGCGCCATGGTTGCCGCTCTCCCAGTGGGCCCGAGCAGGTTTCCAGACCCATGGGTGGAATGTCGTGGCTGCAAGAGCCGGTCCCTGAGACATGAGACCAAGGCGCTCGCGGACCTGTATTCCCTCTTCGAGCTCAAATATGAGTTGGCGTACGCCGACTTCATCAGGACGCCAACGAAAGGGACGCCCATTGTCCTCCCAGATCGCCTCTGCAACGAGACTAATCCGATGGTGAATCCGAGACCTCTCCTCTTTTGATCCGGAGAACCTCGTCTTGGGGTCACGAGGAGTGCGTTCGTCTTCCGGAATATGAACTCTCTCATGAAGGAGCAACCATTGTCGGCATTGCTCGAGCGCCCAATCTACGTCTAGAGTCATTTCTCAGGCTCCTCCATTAGATATCCAGATTGGCCGTCGGGATCAGATCTCGTCAGGTGGTGGTAGAAAGCGGCCACCTTCGGCTACTTGCCGGGCACAGTGACGGATGCTCGATCTGATGGCTCCTCGTTACGCAGGCCGAGGATTTCGCCGAGCAGGACATATGTTGTGAGGAAGAGATGCTCCGCTTCCTGCAGAGACACGTCGGAATGCACACCTGCCGAGACTCGCGCATACACATCTCCAAGTGAGCGCTTGAGTCTCCCAGCGCGAGAGTCACTCACTGAGTGATCATCGACATAGGCCTTGGCTCGATTGAGGCGCTGTTCGGGTCCTAGTTTGATCTCCTGGCCCTGCCCATTAGTTCGGACCTCGGTTGTAGGTGGAAAGACGGCGTCAGCGAAGGAGTCGATCAAGCGTCGAACATTGAGCATGGCTCCTGCGATGGACTCAGGATCTCCCAGGCGAAGATTAGACTGTGCGGCATCGATCTTCCGCAAGGTCTCGACCTCGAGCCCTTCGAGGAGTGAGTCGATGTTGGACTTTGCGCGCTCAAACAACTGCTCCTGACTCTGGGTGAACTTCAGTGCGTGATATTGCCGAGACGCAAAGTCGTGGACGAACATCGAAATGCTGGACAGCATGCCCTGTAGCCGGATGACCCGATTGCGTACGTTCGCAATGTGATCGCGAACGTCTTTCATGGTTCGCCACGCGCTATCCCCCGACACGTTGGGGAGATTCATGTTTGCCAGCTCATTTTCGAGTGTGCGAGCCATGGCGGCAATCTGGAGCGCACCAGCATAGACAGGGTTTTTCTCGTCGCCGCCACGTCGTGTGGCCACCCAGTAATAGGTTCCCTTATCGTCTGTGTTGTAACCGAATCGCTCTTTGTAAAGCCAGTCGCTGACTTTCTCGTCGCCCACAAGGCGCGCAAGACGCGACGCTTTGAGAACTTGTTTGTCAATCGGAAGTTGATCGAGTTCGATCTCAGCAAGGAGCTCGTCAGCTATGGCTAGGGCGTGCGCACGCTGCTCTGGATTCACAGGTCAAGGCTGGGTTTGCTGCTAGCCGGCCGCCACGCCAACGCAGTTGGGATCCCCCAATTGGGGTAAGAGCGGCGAGACTTCGAGGCGATTGGCACTTGGGCATGCTGGCTGACACGCATCCGGATGTCGAGCACGCGGTCGACGTGCCTAATCGTCCCGTCACAGGTTCACGGCAACCAGCGTCTTGTCGTCATGGCGCTTCGCGCGGGGGAGTTGCTGCCCTCGCCCGTCTGTGGACTCCCATTCCTGACAGCGTCGGAGAAGTGCAGCGAGGTCGTTGGAGCCCGAGGACGCGACTGTCGGCCAGTCGTCTAGGCCGAGGTGTTCCATCGGTTTGTACGCTCCGTCTGTTGCGAGCACACACCACGGAGCCTCGTCGGGCGATAGATGACGGGTGAGCGCGTGCTCTGCGGCGGCAGGGTCTGTCTCCGCAATCCAGTAGCCTCCAGTCCGGTTACGGTGCTGCAACTGCTGTGTCTGGAGGTCGGCAAGGATCCGCCGGTGCTCGTCGTCGTAGCCATGCCCACTCACCAGGCGGGTTCGGTAAGCAGTTCGCTCGGTGCTGGCGAGGGGCCCGAGTCGATCGTCGCGGATGATCTCTCCCGGAATCGCAACCTGGCTGTCTCCCAACACCAACACATCGACTGAGGCATTCCGTCGCTTGCGGACAATGGCAACAGTGCTCGACGGCGCACGTCCTCCCGGTGTCAGGTCAAGTGCGTTCGCTGTCGTCTTGATCGCGTCTGCCAGGAGGGCGGTAAGCGGCTCGTCGCTTCCGTCGACGAGGCCGGCCATCATTGAGCCGAGGTGATCCGCGTAGGTTGATGCGGGCACGTCGCGAGCTGCGAACGCTGACGCCCCGTCGAGGACGATGACGGCGTTTGACGTGATGAAGACGCGGTCATCCCCGGCAGGTGGCTCGGGGTGCTGAGCAATCGAAACATGCATAGCCGGCTACCAGATGAACGGACCAGCAAGGAGGCTGCTGCCGGTGACCTCGACGTTCGCAAGGTCGTAGTCGCATCGGATGACACACGAGAACTCTTGATCCTCGGTCTTCGCATAGAGGTCGCCAAGATGGTTGGTCAGGTAGTGGACCGCGCCGAGTGATCCCATCGTGTGGATGCCTGCGATGTGCACGACAGTGCGGCTTCCGATCCGGTGGCGGGCGAGGTACGCGATGTCCGAGTTGGTCGGCTGGTCATCATCGCTGGGGGAGCCGTGGCGCACGCCTCCGGACTCCTCGATGTACCAGCGGTTATCGGGGACGACGAATGCAAGGCGTGGATCGTCGGCCAGGTAGGTGGAGGCGATCGGGGACGAGATCGGTCCACAGATCAGAACGACGTCGCCTTCGGGTAGTGCCTCGGTCTCAGGTCCAACCTGGAAGGTGGAGACGGTGAAGCCGAGATCGGCCAGGAGCTTGCCGGTTAGGTCGCCAGACTTCGCGTCCTCGGCAGCGATCAGTGGCCGCTCCCGGTCGGTTGTCTGCCATCGCCACGGGACACCCACGGCGACGGGACCAACGCCGAAGAAGCCCCGCTCAGCGCTGGGGGCACTTCCCCGGATCTGAGTGATTCTGCCCTTGGTGATCCCAAGGGCGCTTGCGATCTCGGTGTACGTCATCTCGCGCTCGCGGTGCGCTTCCTCGATCGCTGCCTTCCGAAGGCGCGCAAGCTCTGTCGAGCGCTGCTGGTAGAGCGTCAGGAGCTCGGTCGCGCGGCGCCCGCGACGCAGGGGGTCGGGGTCTCGTCGTACGGCTTCGAACTCGTCTGAATCTGACTCTGGCACGCCGTTGAGTTTAGACCCCTTGACTCCGTCGAACACATCCCGTACTTTCATGTTTAGCCCCCTAAACCGAACGGGGGATCTTCTTGGGCCTGACTGTTTAGCCCTATAAACACCGAAGGAATCAGAGCAATGGCGATGAAGCAGCGTTTCGCAGTCCAGCACGGCGACGTGTTCCCGAACGGCGCGTTCCTCAAGGGCGAGGTCGAGCCGGTCCTCGACTTCCAGGCCGGCAAGCGGGCCGATGGGTCGATGCCCCAGCAGCTCGACAAGGAGACGGGCCTGCCGCTGTGGCAGGTCATCGTTCTCGACGCCGACGACGCGGCCGGCAAGAAGGACACCGCGATCACGATCAAGTTCCTGGCCAAGCACCAGCCGGTCCCGCCGGCCAACGACACCCCGTTCCCGTGGACCCCGGTGGAGTTCGTGGGCCTGACCGCTCTGCCGTACGTGGAGTACACGGGCGGAAAGAACCGTGAGGGTCAGGACCGGACCCGGATCACCTGGTCCTACCGGGCCACCGAGATGGTCAAGCCCGGCGACAACGCCGCGCGTAAGCCGGCTGCCGGCGGTGCCACCGCGTCAAAGGCGGCGGCGTGATGTTCGGCCGAGAGATCGAGTGGCTGGGGGCCGTGATGCTGCGGATCCCTCAGCTCAACGTCGCCTCGCCGGCGGTGGTCTCCCTCGAGGTCCATGAAGGCGGGGTCCGCCTCGACGGGGTCAAGCTCCTCGCTGACATCCGCGTCACGATGAGGACCGCAGCTGAGGCCAGGACCTTGGCGGAGTCCCTCGGCTTGGTCGCGTTCTACCGGGGTGAGATCGTCGACGACGAGATCTTCAGCCTGTGGCAGGGCCTGGTCCCGGTCGAGGGCGAGACCATGCCGCTGGGTGTCGAGGTCGCCGCGTACGAGTCGGCGGGGGTGGCCTCATGAGCGAGTCCCTGATGCTGGGTCTGGCCGGGATGGTGACTGCTATCGCTATCGCGATGGTGGTTGTCTTCCCGGCCGCCCGCCGGGCCGCCCTCCTCGTGGCCCGGTTCGCCGGCTCCCTACTGCGCCAGGCGTGGTGGTGGCTGCGGTTCCGCTTCACCTGGAAGGGCGTCGCCCGTGAGGCCGGACTGTCCAAGCGCCGTACGAAGCGGGTCAAGCGGCTGGGTGTGGGCGAGGAGTCGATCGAGAAGTGGAGGGACCCTCGCCTCAAGAGGGTGAAGACCTCGGCACACTCGGTGACCCTCAAGGTCAAGACGCGTCGCGGTCAGGCTCTGGGCGCCCTCGAGGGCTTCGCCCCGGAGTTGGCTGCCACCTATTCGGCCGATGCGTACCGGGTCTACCCGGCCAAGCGTCGCGCCGGCTCCACGGTGATGTTCGAGCTGGTGATGCGGGACCTGATCAAGACCCCCGCAGTCGCCGGCATGCCGGAACCTCGGATGCAGACCGAATCCGTACTCCTCGGCCGGCGCCAGTCGGGCAAGCCGTTCCGGCTCCAGGTCGAGCAGCGCCACACCCTGGTCGTGGGTGCCTCCGGTGCCGGCAAGGGCTCGTTCCTGTGGGGCATGGTCGGCTCCCTCGCGCCGGCGATCGCGGTGGATGCGGTCCGCGCGTATGGGATCGATCTCAAGGGCGGGATGGAGCTGACCATGGGTGCTCCGGTGTTCACGAAGATCGCGGTTCAGGGTGAGCAGGCGGTGGAGATGCTGCGGGAGTTCGTGGCGATCGCTGACCAGCGCACCGAGCAGCTGCGCGGCTACTCCCGCAACCACAAGCCCGGCCCGGGGGACCCGCTCTACCTGCTCGTGATCGATGAGCTGGCCTCCCTGACCGCGTACGCGGACCCGGAGATCCGCAAGGAGGCCGAGCGGCTGTTGAAGCGGCTGCTCTCCATCGGCCGTGCCGTGGGTGTCGTGGTGGTGGCGTTCGTCCAGGACCCGCGCAAGGAGGTCATCGACATGCGCGGCCTGTTTACCCAGACCATCGCTCTGCGGCTGCGCTCGGCCATGGAAACCAACATGGTCCTCGGTGACGGCATGGCGCCCTTCGCGCCGGCACACCGGATCTTGAAGGCCGCTCAGGGCACCGCGTGGATCATCGACGAGGACGGCTCTACCGACCGTGTTCGGGCCGACTACTGGTCCGATGACCTGATCCGCCGGGTGGCGTCGCTCTACCCGGCCGATCCGGCCGCTGCACCGGGTGCGATCGCTCCTGAGCCTCCCGCGCTGGGTGGTGCAGCATGAGTACGCCGGCCTGGATGAACGATGCTGCCTGTGCTGCTCCGGAGGCTCGGGGTCTGCCCTGGACTACCGACGCCGGTGAGCTGCCGGAGGTCGTGGTCGACCTGATGCGGTCCACATGCGACGACTGCGTCGTCCGTTCCGCCTGCAACTCCTATGTCATCGCAGAAGGTGTTTCTGGTGGCATGTGGGCCGGTATCGACCGCGACATCCACCGCCGGCCGACCCCGGCCAGTCCCAAGTCGAAGCCGGAGCCGACCCCGGAGTCGCTGCCTCGTGCGATGCCCATCTACGGCCGCGACGGCGAGCTCGTCGACCACCAGCTCGTGCTGTTCCCCTGGACCAACGGCCTGGGTGGTGCGGCATGAAGACGATCGCCGGCGACCGCATCCTCGTCGAGGAAGGCCAACTCCTGGGCTCATGGACTGCGGGCTGTGAAGGCTGTGGCTGGATCTTCGGTGCCCTCAGCGGCCGCCCCGGCTACTACGGCCGCACCGAGGTCGCAGCCGCCGCCCGCCTGCACGCTAGCGAGTGCATCGGTGACCAAGGGGCTCTGTGGTGACCTCGACGACCGCTGATGCTCCGGCCATCCACAGTGACGCATCCTCCTCCGGCTCTGGGTTTCCGGGGTTCGGGGAGGATGCGCCGCTGGATCTGTCCGGCCTCACCCCCGCCGGCTTCCAAGCCGTCACCTCTCGGCTGCTCGACAAGACCTTCGACGCGTTCGCTGAGACGGCGGCCGCGGTGAAGAACTGCGCCCACCCGATCAGGCTGACCGGCCGATCGCGAACCTTTGAACGCTCCGAGGTCTCCGAGCTGCGCGCTGCGCTCTACAAGACCTACGGACCCGGCCAGGTCACCCTAGGGGAGCCGGTGGGGTCGTTCTCGTCTGATGAGGCACCGCTGGGTGTGCTCTACCGGCCTTGCGGCAACCGACGAGCTGAGGTGTGCCCGTCCTGCTCGAGGACGTATGCCCGGGACACGTTCGCGATGATCGACGCCGGCCTCTCCGGTGGCAAGACAGTCTCCGCCACCGTGGCAGACAACCCGCTGCTCTTTGCCACCCTGACCGCGCCCTCCTTCGGGACCCACGTCCACCGCCACGATAAGGCCGGCAAACGCTGCCGCCCCCGCGCCCGTGACAAAGGGTCCCGCTGTCCCCACGGCCGGCCGATCTCGTGTCACAAGGTCCACTCCGCCACCGATGCCGTCGTTGGTGCGCCGTTCTGTCCCGACTGTCACGACTGGACCACCGCGATCGTGTGGCAGTGGTGGGCCCCTGAGCTGTGGCGACGTACGACGATCGAGCTGAAACGAGCCCTGGCCAAGAAGCTCGACGTTCCCGAATCCCGGCTGGGCAAGGTGGCGTCGGTCCAGTTCGTAAAGGTCGCCGAGTACCAGACCCGGGGCCTGGTCCACTTCCATGCCCTGCTCCGCCTCGACGGCAACGACGGGCCAGGTTCGCCGGCTCCCTTGGATGGGATCGACATTGCCCAGCTCCTGGCCGAGACCATCGGCAAGGTCACCTTCGAAGCGCCCCCGGTCGACCACACCGGCGTCACCCGCGTCCTCTCCTGGGGCAGCCAGGTCGATATCCGGGTCGTGCGCGACGGTGACCGCACCGATGACCCTGATGCTGCGCTGACCCCGGGGCAGGTGGCCGGCTATCTGGCCAAGTACGCCAGCAAGGACGTCTCTTCGATTCGCCTCGAGGACACCATCCGCCCTCACCTGGCACGGCTGACGTCGACCTGTCACGACATTTTCGAGACCTCCGATGCGCTCTACGGCGGCCAGGACAACCCATATGAGCTGATCAAGAAGTGGGCGCACATGCTTGGGTTCCGCGGCCACTTCTCCACCAAGTCCCGTCGGTACTCGATCACCCTGGGCCGGCTCCGTCGCGCCCGTGCCCGCTATCAGCAGCTGGTCACCGATGCACGTCGCAACGGTGAGTCCCTCGAGGCGATCTCAACCGCCGATCTGGAAGCCCGGCTCCTGGCCGACGACGAGGAAGAAACCACCCTCGTCATCGGTGAATGGGCCTACCAAGGCTCCGGATGGACCAACGCCGGCGACGAGGCACTTGCCCTCGCAGCTGCTGCACGCGCCCGCGAATACGACCAGTGGAAAGCCCAGACGAAGAACACCAACCGATGAGAGGACGAAGTGGGATGAGTGAGATCAAGAAGCCCACCGATCGACTGTGGTCGGTGCAGGACGTGAGCGAGTACCTCGGGATGCCCGTCCACACCATCTACGCATGGCGATCGGCCGGCTATGGGCCTCCGGGGCGACGGATGGGGAAGCGGCTGCGCTACCGGCCCGAAGATGTCCGCGCCTGGGTGGAGTCTCTCCCGACTGAGGTGGTCGCATGAGTGAGCCACTCAAGCTGGGGGAGCACGGCAAGGTTGCCACATTCCGTGAGCGTGGCAAGCCCTATGCCCGGGTCAAGGTCCGACTGTGGTCCGGGACGATCCGGCCGGTGAAGCGCTCGGGCAAGACGTACGCTGATGCGACCCGCCGAGTGCTCGATGCCGTCCGCGATCTCCTCGAGCAAGGCGGCGGCCCGACCGGGTTAACCAAGGCGTCGACGTTCCGGCAGGCCCACGCCTCTTGGCTCGCCTCGTTCACACAGCTGGTCGAGAAGGGCAAGCGGGCCGAGTCCTCCCTGGCGCTCTACACCACAGAGAGTGAACGGGTCGTGCTGCCGGCTATCGGCGACCTGCGCCTGGGAGAGATCACCACACCCGTGGTGGAACGGTTCATTCAAGGTGTGGTTGCTGACAAGGGACCGTCGACGGCGAAGGTCTGCAAGTCGGTGGTCTCCAACACCTGCTCCCATGCGGTACGTCAGGGCGGGATGACGTCCAACCCGGTGCACGATCTGACGCCGATCGAGGCCACGAAGAAGCGGAAGGCCAAGGCGCTGCGCGGTAAGGAGATCAAGGCGTGGCTGGATGCGATCGACGCCAGCGACCTCGGCCGGCGCAAGGATTACCCCGAGCTTGCCCGCTTCATGCTGGCGACAGGCGTACGTATCGGCGAAGCGCTCGCGGTCACCTGGGCCGACCTCGACCTGGCGGCCGGGACGGTCAAGATCGAACACACGGCATACCGGGTGACGGGTAAGGGCGTGGTGCTGCGCAAGGTGAAGTCAGCGACGTCGGATCGGGCGCTGCTGCTCCCGTCCTGGTGTGTCTCCATGCTCAAGGAACGTCGCAAGAAGATGCGTGCTTTCGACGGGCCAGTCTTTCCGGATGCCAAGGGCGGTTTCCGCGATCGCAACAACGTCCAGCGCGATATCCGCAGCATCCGAAAGGGCACAGACTTCGAGTGGCTGACGACCCACACCTACCGCAAGACGGTCGCCTCGACGCTCGATGAGGCTGGCATCAGTGGACGCCAGGTCGCCGACCAGCTCGGACACTCTCGGGTCTCGATGACACAAGACACCTACCTCGACCGCCGGCCGGTCAACGAGAACAACCTGCGTGCGCTCGAGGCGATCGACCCCGATGCGACAGGGCGTGACGAAGGTGACTCCGGCGAGGGCGAGAACACCGAGGAGGCGGGATCATGAACCGCATTCACTGTGTCCGCAACTCTGTCCGCACCGCTGGATTTGGCCCAGAAATGAAAGCAACCCCTAACCTGTCATCCCAGGTCAGGGGCCGATTTCCTGTACGCCATGTAGGACTTGAACCTACAACCCGCTGATTAAGAGTCAGCTGCTCTGCCAATTGAGCTAATGGCGCATGTCCTTCGCGCGTCAGGCGCGCTCGGCGACGAGAAGAACATTAGCAGCGGGCTCGGATGCGGCCCAAATCGAGGAGCGTCAGCGGAGCTCCAGGATCGCCTGGGCGGCGTTGTGGCCGCCGAGGCCTGAGACGGCGCCGCCGCGGCGGGCGCCGGAGCCGCACATCAGGACGCTGCCGACCTCGGTGGCGACGCCCCAGCGAGCGGCGGGGGTGGTCAGGTCGGCGGTGTCGGGCGCCCAGGGCCAGGCCAGGTCACCGTGGAAGATGTGGCCGCCGGGCATGGCCAGGTCGGCCTCGATCTCCTGGGGGATCTTGGCCTCGATGCACGGCTCACCATCCGCGGTGCGCGCGATGACGGAGGAGATCGGGTCGACCAGGTGCTTGTCGAGGGAGGCGATGGCGCGTTCGACCGCCTGGGCCTTGCGCTCCTCACGGGTCACCGGGTCCTCGAAGAGGGTCGCGGGGGCGTGCAGTCCGAAGTAGGTCAGCGTCTGCGTTCCGGGCGGTACGTCGCCGAGGATCGAGGGGTCGGTCAGCGAGTGGCAGTAGACCTCGCCAGGCATCTCGGTCGGCACCGAGCCGGCGGTGGCCTCGGCGTACGCCTTCTCGAGCTCCGAGTAGGACTCGCCGAGGTGCAGGGTGCCGGCGAAGGCGACCGTCGGGTCCTCGCCGGAGCGCAGCCGGGGGAGGCGCTCGAGGAGCATGTTGATCTTGAGCTGGGCGCCCACCGGCTTGATCGCGGGGGAAGGGGTGCGGCCGAGGAGGCCGTCGAGGACGTACGGAGCCAGGCCGGCGAGCACGAAGTCGGCGGCCACCGTGTGGGAGCCGGAGGAGTCGGTCCAGGTGACCTCGGCGCCCTCGCCTACGGCACCGCCGCGGATCGAGGTGACGGTCGCGCCGGTGAGGACGTCCGCCCCACCTGCGTACGCCGCCTTCGCGATCGCTCCGGTCACCGCGCCCATGCCGCCGACGGGAACGCGCCACTCGCCGGTGCCGTTGCCGATCAGGTGGTAGAGGAAGCAGCGGTTCTGGATCAGGCTCTCCTCGCCGAGGCTGGCGAAGGTGCCGATCAGGGCGTCGGTGGCGACCACGCCGCGGACCAGGTCGTTGGCGAAACGGTGCTCGATCGCCTCGCCCAGGGGCCGCTCGACGAGGTCGCGCCAGATCCGCGCGGCCACCTGCGAGCGGATCGCGGCAGCGGTCGGCAGCGGGGAGGTGAGGGTGGGGGCGAGGACCCGGGCGAGCTCGCCGACCTCCGCGTAGAACGACTGCCACGCGGCGTACTCCTCGTCCGACCCCGTCACCGCGCGGAAGCTCGCCGCGGTGGCCTCGCCCTCCGGCGTCTCCACGAGAAGGCCGGTGGCGCGGGACCCGTCGAGGAAGGGGGAGTACGACGCGGTCTGCCGCGACGCGAGCTCGATGTCGAGGCCGAGGTCGGTGCGGATCTGCTCGGGCAGCAGCGAGACCAGGTAGGAGTAGCGCGAGAGCCGGGTGGGGAAGCCGTCGAAGGCCTGCGCCGAGATCGCCGCGCCGCCGACATGGTCGAGCCGCTCCAGCACGAGGACGGAGAGGCCCGCCCGGCTCAGATAGGCGGCGGCGGTGAGGCCGTTGTGACCGCCGCCGGCCACCACTACGTCGTAGGTCTCCTGTGCCATGGCCTCGATACTAGGAGGCGGCGAGCGCGGCGTTCGCCCGTTCGGTGAGGGTGGCCAGGACGCGCGCGGTCGCGGCGAGATCCTCGGCCGGGATGTCGGCGAAGAACCTCCTGGTCAGCGGCTGGCTGCGCTCCGTGATCTCCTGCTGGAGCCGCTCGCCCTCCTCGGTGAGGGTGAGTCCGTCAGCGATCAGACCGCGGGCGATCGCGGCGTCGAGATGGGACTCGACCTCGGCCTCGGAGACCTTGATGTTGCCGGCGGTCGTCGCGACCAGGTCGGCGCGCGTCGCCTCGCCCCGGCTCAGGTAGGTGAGCAGGAGCGACTGCTCGAAGGTCAGGTCGTAGTCGGCGAGGACGTCGAGAAGGTTTCTCCGGATGGCGAAGTAGGCGACGCCCAGGTTGGCGCCGGTGACAGGGCCCGGAACAGGGGGAGTGGCGGTGGTCATGATCGTTCTCCAGGTGTGGGATCGGTGTCGATGGGTGCGCCGAGCATCGCCTCGAGCGCTGCCTGCGCCTCGGCGGCACCGCGGCTGTCGCGGCCGCCGAGTGGTGCGGTGAGCTGGTCGAGCAGCCGACCGGTCACCGCGATCGCCTCTCGCGTGACCGCGGTGCCCTCGGGCGTGATGGCGAGGCGTACGGCCCGGGTGTCCTTGGTGTCCCGGACGCGCTCGACCCAGCCCTTGGCCTCGAGCTGACGGGAGAGCTTGGAGACGTACATCGGCTCCAGGCCGGTGAGATCGGCCAGCTGCTTCTGGGTCGGGGCCTCCGAGGCGCGGAGGCCGTAGAGGGAGGCGATGAGCGAGTACTGCGCATGGGTCAGGCCCAGGGGCGCGAGCGCTCGGTCCATCGACACCCGCAGACGCATGGCGAGGCGCCACACGACGTATCCGATGGTCTGCTTCTTCATGCGAGAAACGGTACATGTTGATCATAAACATGTATAGCAATTAAGGATGTCGGTGCTCCCTGGCAGGATCGGAGCATGGCTGAGCGTCCAGAGGTTCCCGAGGCGATGGTGGCGCGGCTGAGGGAGATCCTCGCTGCGTTCCCGAAGTGCCTCGAGGACGACGCCTGGGTGGGGGTGCGCTGGCGGGTCGGCCAGGCGACGATCGCGCACGTCTTCGGCGGTGAGGACCAGCTCTTCCGGATCGTGTTCCGTGCCGAGCCTGACGAGGTGGTCGCCTTCGAGCACCTCGGCGCCCCTTATTTCAAGGCCGGCTGGGGCGGCAACGTGGTCGGGATGATCGTCGACGATGACACCGACTGGGACGAGGTCGCTGAGCTGCTGACCGACTCCTATTGCATCCAGGCTCCGGCGAAGCTGGCCGCTCTGGTCGAGCGTCCGGCCGTGGGGACCGAGTAGGGTCGAGCTTTCGCTGGTCACACCGCGGTTTCTTGTGGCGCCGGTGGTGCCGACCCTCGTCCACTGCGTCGTTTTCTGGAAATCGTCTCGCAAGAGTTGTGTCGCGATTGGGACTTAAGACCCTAGGCCGACTGCTTGGACTCGGGCATGTTGCCATGGTAAATCAAGGGGAACAATTTCCTTCCCACGGCAACAAATTTCATAAGGAGTGCGTGTGCGTCGTTTGGCCATGCTGATCCTCGGGGGAGCCGTCGCGGCGGCCGGGGTCGGCTGCGGTTCGGACAGTTCCGTCGACTACGGGTTGTACAGCAACAACCACGGTGAGAACCCGGCGATGGAGAAGAAGGTGATCACCGTCGACAGCACCGAGAGGATCCAGCAGAACCAGCAGCTGGGGCTGACGAGTGAGGGCACCATCAAGGGCGAGGCACCCGGAATCCTGTTGAGGGTGATCGTGCAGGACGTCTTCGAGACGTCGTTCACCGACGGCACCCAGACCCCTCCGGGGTCGCGTGTGATGGCCGTCGAGATCCAGGTCGTCAACGCCGGGTCGAGGGTCTTCAACGACAGCCCGGCGACCGGTACGACGGTCATCGATGCCTCGGGCAAGAAGTACAAGAGCCAGCCCAGCACGGTGACGGTTGACGGCGGCGAGGTGTTCCCCAACCCGTTCGGGTTGCAGCCGCGTGACCAGCGGACGGCCCTGGTGCCGTTCGTCGTTCCGGTCGGGGCCAACATCAAGCAGGTCGCGTTCCAGATCGACAAGGGTGGCGAGAGCGGCCTCTGGCGCGTTCCGTGACCCAGAAGTCCTAAATCTGCGCTCAGCACAAACCTCCAGGCAACCTTCTGGCGGCATTCGGCGTCACACATCTGTGTGGTGATGAGACGATGAAGCGTCTCGGACGTAATGCTGGTGGTCAACAGGAGGTGTGGTGCGGGTCCGGGTCCTGGGCGCCGTCGAGCTGATCTGTGACGACGGCACGGTGCAGAAGCTGTCGCGTACGCGGCGGACTCTGCTCGCACTGCTGGTGGCCGCGCGTGGGGCGCCGGTCTCCTCCGACCTGCTGGTCGACGAGCTGTGGAGAGGTTCACCCCCGGCGACGGGGGTGAACCTTCTTCACCAGCGCATCCGCGACCTGCGGCGTGCTCTCGGTGACGACCGCCGCTACCTCGAGCGCCGGGCCAACGGCTACGCGCTGGTCGGCGCCGACGTCGACCAGGTCCGCTTCGAGGAGCTGGTCGAGCGGGCCCGCGACGCCGCCGACGCTGGTGACCACGAACGGGCCAGCATGCTCTTCGATGCCGCGCTCGTGCTGTGGACCGGAGGTGCGTACGGCGGGGTCGGCGAGTCCCAGATGATCGCGACCGAGGCCGCCCGGCTCGATGAGCTGCGCCTGGTCGCCGTCGAGTCCCGCGCCGCCGCCGATCTGGCGTTGGGCCGGCCGGCGGCCGTGGTGAGCGGCCTCGGACCGGTCGTCCAGGACAACCCGCTCCGGGAGCGTCTGTGGCTGCTCCTGATGACGGCGCTGTGGCACTCCGGTCGCACCGCCGAGGCCCTGGACGCCTACCAGCGTCTCTTCCGTCTTCTCCGGAACGAGCTCGGCGTCGAGCCGTCCAAGGATGTACGCGACGTGCACCTGCGGATTCTCGAGGGAGACGATCCCGAGCCGGCGCCGTCGCGGACCCACGAGCAGATCGTGCCGCGCCAGCTGCCGCCGGTCGTCGCCGCGTTCGCCGGCCGGGAGCACCACCTGTCGATGCTCGACGAGCTGGTCGCGGAGGACGAGGGCCGGGCCGTCGTGATCTCGGCGATCGCCGGCACCGCGGGGATCGGCAAGACCACCTTGGCGCTCTACTGGGCCCACCGGAGCGCCCCGCGCTTCCCGGACGGACAGGTGTTCGTGAACCTGCGCGGCTTCGACCCCTGCGACGCGCTGGACCCGCTGGACGCGCTCGGGGTGGTGCTCGAGGCGTTCGGGGTCGAGCGGTCCCGCCAGCCCCAGGACATCGACGGCAGGGCCGGGCTGCTGCGCAGCAAGCTCGCCGGCAAGAAGGTGCTGCTCGTGCTCGACAACGCTCGCGACAGCGAGCAGGTCCGTAGCCTGGTCCCGGGCAGCCCGGGCTGCGTCACCCTCGTGACCAGCCGGAACAAGCTCTCCGGGCTGGTCGCGGAGGCCGGCGCGAGACCCATGGAGCTCGGACTGCTCGACGACGCGGAGGCCTACGAGCTGCTGGCGGGGCGCCTCGGCGAGGATCGTCTGCTGGCCGAGCCGGAAGCGGTGGAGCGGATCATCGAGCTGTGCGCCTCGCTGCCGCTGACGTTGTCGGTCGTGGCGGCCCGCGCGGCCACGCGTCCGGCCTATGCCCTCGCCGACCTGGCCGACGAGCTCGGCGAGTCGCGCCTGGACGGGTTCGGCGGCGGCCGCGGCGATCTCCGGGCGACCTTCTCGTGGTCGGTGCGGCACCTGACCGAGCCGGCCGCGCAGCTCTTCCGGCTGATCGGCCTGCACCCGGGACCGACGCTCAGCGTCCTCGCCGCGGCCAGCCTGGCCGGGATCTCGCGGGTGCGCGCGCGACGGCTGCTCGACGAGCTCACCGAGGCCAACTTGCTGACCGAGGTGTCACCTGGCCGGTTCGTCCTGCACGACCTGCTCCGTGAGTACGCCGCCGATCTCGCGACGTCCGAGCCGGACTCGCTGCGCGAGGAGGCCCAGCTGCGGATGATCGACCACTACGTGTTCAGCGCACGGTCGGTGCACAGCGCCTACGACCCCCACCAGAGCCACCTCGACGCCACCGAGCCGATGCGCGACGGGGTCGCCGTCGAGGTCGTCGGCGACAGCGGTGAGGCGCTGGCCTGGATCGCCAACCAGCTGCCGGTGATCTCGCGGGTGATCGACACCGCGGTCGCCAAGGGCCTCGCCCCCGAGCGAATCGTCCTGCTCGTCGGCGCCCTGGAGCGACTGCTCGATCTCCAGGGACGCTGGATCGAGCTCGCCGCGCTGGCCGAGGCCGCGCTCCCGGGGGTGCGCCGCAGCGTCGCGCAGGGCGCTGACCCGGCCGGGCTCGGCGTCATGCACCGCGCCGCCGGGGCGGCCTGTGGGCGTCTCGGCCGGGTCGAGGATGCGCTCGAGCATCTGGGTCGGGCGCTCGACCTGGCGATGGAGTCGGGCGACCTGGTGGCGGAGGGCAAGACCCTGCACCGGCTGGCGACCGTGGCCACGGCGTCCGGCGACCACGCCGGGGCGGCTGTGTACGCAGAGCGGGCGGCGGACGTCTTCGCGCGCGGGGGCGACCCCATCCGGGCGGCCTGGACGACCGGGCGGCTGGGCCTCTACGAGGCGCTCGACGGGTCCTACGAGTCCGGGCTGCGGCATTGCGAGGCCGCCCTCGCCGAGCTGCGCCGGGTGGCTCCCGGCTATCGCAGTGAGGGCAACGTCGTCGCCACCATCGGCTGGATCCACCAGCAGCTCGGCGCCGTCGACGAGGCGGCCGGGCACTTCGAGGAGGCCGTGACCAAGCTGCGCGCCGCGGGCGACCTGCCCGGCCTGGCCGACGCGCTCGGTCACCTGGCCGAGACCCGCGCGGCCCTGGGCAAGCACGAGGACGCCCGCTGCGCGAGGGTCGAGTGCGACGCGATCCTCGCGCAGCTGGGCTGAGCCGCGACGTCTCCTCCTAGGCCGTGGGCAGCTTGTAGTCGGCGTACTCCTCGCGCAGGGTCTTCTTGGAGAACTTCCCGACCGAGGTCTTGGGCACCTCGTCGATGAAGACCACGTCGTCGGGGACCTGCCACTTGCCGAGGTTGTCGGCGAGATAGCCGAGGAGCTCCTCCTTGGTCACCGACTCGCCGTCCTTGACCACCGCGAACGCCAGCGGCCGCTCGCCCCACTTCGGGTGCGGCACCGCGACGACGGCGGCCTCGGCGATGCTCGGGTGGCCCATGATGAGATTCTCGATCGCGACGGTCGAGATCCATTCGCCACCGGACTTCACCAGGTCCTTGGTGCGGTCGACGATGCGTACGTAGCCCAGCGGATCGATCGCCGCGATGTCCCCGGTGCGCAGCCAGCCGTCGGGGGAGAAGGAGCTCTCCGCGTCGACCTTGTAGTAGCCCGACGCGATCCACGGCCCACGGCACTCGAGCTCACCGGTCGTCGTGCCGTCCCACGGGAGCTCGTCGGTGGTGCCGGGCTCCACGATGCGGAGCTCGACGCCCACGGCGGGGATGCCTGGGGACGTACGGTAGTCGGCCTTCTCCTCCTCGGAGAGGTCGGCGATCTCGGCGCGCTCGTTGAACACGCTGCCCAGCGGCGACATCTCGGTCATGCCCCAAGCCTGCGTGATCGGCAGGCCGATCGCCTCGCGCCAGGCCTCCGAGAGCGACTTCGGCACCGCGGAGCCGCCGCAGACGACCACGCGCAGCGAGGAGAGGTCGGCGTCCTTCAGGAGCGGGACCATGCCCATCCAGATGGTGGGTACGCCGGCGGCGATCGTCACCTTCTCGGCCTCGAGGAGCTTGATGATGCCGGCGGGCGAGAGGTCGGGGCCGGGCAGGATCAGGTTGGCGCCGGCCAGCAGGGAGGAGTGGGCGAATCCCCAGCCGTTGGCGTGGAAGAAGGGCACGACCGGCAGCACCCGGTCACGGTCGTTGGTGCCGAAGAGGGTGCCGGCCAGGGAGGCCAGCGCGTGCAGGTACTGCGAGCGGTGGGTGTAGACGACGCCCTTCGGGTTGCCGGTGGTGCCGGAGGTGTAGCAGATCCCGGCGGCGGCGCGCTCGTCGGTGACCCGGCCGTCGATCACCGCCTCCTCGGCATCGGCCATCAGCTCTTCGTAGGAGACGACCCGCGGGTCGTCGGGGAGCGGCGTCGGCGCCCCGTCGTCCATCACCACGACGTGCTTGAGCGTGGTCAGCTGCGGGAGCAGCGGAGCCAGCAGACCGAGCAGCGACCGGTCGATGAAGACGGCCTCGTCCTCGGCGTGGTTGAAGGTGTAGACGAGCTGTTCGGGGAAGTAGCGGATGTTGCCGGTGTGCAGCACGCGGCCGGTGCAGGGCACGGAGTAGTAGAGCGCCAGGTGGCGCAGGGTGTTCCACGCGAAGCTCGCCACCCGGCCGTCCTCGGAGATGCCGAGGCGGTCGAGGACGCTGGCCTGCTTGCGTACCTCCACGGCCAGGTCCTTGAACGTGCTGCGTTCCAGACCGGTGGCGGTCTTGGTCACGATCTCCCGCGTCGGGAAGACGCGCTCGGCGCGCCGGATGATCGTGTCGATGGTCAGCGGTGCGTCCTGGATCAGTCCTTGCATGCTGCACATCGTGACCGAATGTGGCGCGGCTCACAACAGGTTCGCCGAGTCGGCCCGTCTTGACG
>NZ_JBHVKN010000072.1:0-22514 GCF_042798075.1 Nocardioides sp. NPDC057772 | reverse complement strand
GACCTCGGTGTCGCGACTCTGGGCTATGACGAGACCAACGGCACCACCATCTCCGCTGCGGAGGCCCGCAAGATGGCGTGCAACGCCACCATCATCCCCTGGGTGCTGGGCGGCGACAGCGAAGTCCTCGACGCCGGCCGAGCCAGCAGGCTCTTCCAGCCGATCCAGCGCAAGGCACTCCGGCTACAGGCCAAGTGCTGCCAGGCCGAAGGCTGTGACATGCCGCCGGAATGGTGCGACGCCCACCACCTCGAACCCTGGGCCACCGGAGGAAAGACCAACCTCAAAGACGGCGCCCTGCTCTGCCCGCATCATCACAGGCTTGGCGCACAACCCGGCCTATACCCATGAGCGACTACCGGACGGCACCATCAGGTTCGCCCGCCGCCCCTGAGCGATGGAGGATCGGCGACGGGAGTGCTTGACGAGCGCGCGTCGCGGCAGCACGATCATCGAGGCACCCGAAGGAGGCCCCGATGACCAAGGTGACCACCAGCACCGTCGAGGCGCCCGGCGCCGTCCTGACCTACGACGTCCACGAACCCGAGACGTCGAGCGAGCACCGACCGCTGTTCGTCTTCGGCTCGCCGATGGCGGCCTCGGGCTTCGAACAGCTGATCAGCCACTTCACCGACCGCACGGTCATCACGTACGACCCGCGCGGCGCCGAGCGCAGCACGCTGACGCCCGATGGCACGGTCACCGGGGAGCTCCATGGTGAGGACATGCACCGCGTCGTCGAGGCCTCCGGCCTGGGGCCGGTCGACGCGTTCGGCTCCAGCGGCGGAGCAGCCTTCGCGCTGCACTGGATCGTCGGACACCCCGGTGACGTCCATACACTCGTGGCGCACGAGCCGCCGCTGTCCACCATCCTCGAGGACCGCGAGATGGCCCTGCGGGTCAGCGACGACATCGTCGCGACCTACCAGCGGGAGGGCTACGGCCCCGCGATGGCGAAGTTCATCCAGCTGGTCATGCATACGGGTCCGCTTCCAGACGACTATCTGGACAGGCCGGCTCCGGATCCTGCCGCCTTCGGCCTTCCCACCGAGGACGACGGCAGCCGCGACGACGCCCTGCTGAGCCGCAACCTGGCGATGCCTCCCTTCGAGCCCGACCTCGCCGCGTTGCGTGCCTCGTCGGTCCGGATCGTGCCCGCGACCGGGGCCGAGTGGGAAGGCACGCTGGCCCGCAGAGGCGGTGAGGCGCTGGCGACGGAGCTGGGCGTGGAGCCCGAGGTGTTCCCAGGAGACCATGGCGGGTTCGCAATGAGCCCGATGTCGCCCGACAACGATCCCGCGGCGTTCGCTGCGAAGCTTCGCGAGATCCTCGACGACGCCTGATCGGACACCTCGCGGATGGTCGCGGCATCATCCGATCGGCTATCCGATCGTGGCCCGTTGCCAGATGGCTGCGGGCCGCGATCAGGCGATCGTTGAGGCATGAAGAACTTCTCGATCTCCGCCAAGCCCGTCCGTCTCGTCGCCACCTCCGTGGCCGCCCTCGCCACCGCTGCTGTCCTTGCCGCTTGTGGCGCGACCGACGACGGTGCCACCTCCGGCTCCGAGCAGGCCGGTACGTCCCAGCAGGCCGCCGAGTCGGCCCAGACCGCCACCCCGTCCGAGGTGCTCGCCTCGACCGCGTGGGAGACCACCGGCGCGGTGGACCAGGACGGCAAGGACGTACCTCTCGAGGACGAGAACGTCTCGACCTTCGTCGGCTGGGCCTACTTCGACGCCGACGGCACCTTCACGATGTACAACCTCGATGACACCCCGAAGATGCAGGGCGACTGGACCGTCACCGAGGACGGCAAGACCCGCCACATCGTCGCGAAGGACGAGGCCGGCGAGGTGCTGTTCGAGCGCGACTCCGACATCGTCACCCTGACCGAGGACGAGTTCACCTACCGCGTCTTCCCCGACGAGAACGACACGTCCGTCTACTACGACATCGTCCACACGCCCACGGACCACGCCGAGCCCACCAACTGAAGCCCGGGGTCAGCGGCCGACCAGCCCGCTCTCGTAGGCCAGCACCACGAGCTGGACGCGGTCACGAGAACCGGTCTTGGCCAGCAGCCGACCGACGTGGGTCTTCACGGTCGCCTCGGCGACCACGAAGGTCTCGGCGATCTCGGTGTTGGACAGGCCGCGGCCGACCAGCGTGAGCACCTCGCGCTCACGCTCGGTCAGTCCCGCCAGCCGCTGCTCGGTGGCTGCGGGTACGGCGGCCGAGGGTGCGGCGGCGGCGAAGTGCTCCAGCAGGCGCCGAGTGGTGCTGGGCGCGACGACCGAGTCGCCGGCGTGCACGGTGCGGATCGCGGCGAGCAGATCCTCGGGGCGGGCGTCCTTGAGCAGGAACGCCGCGGCGCCCGCCCGGATCGCGGCGAAGGCGTACTCGTCGAGGTCGAACGTGGTCAGCACGATCACCCGCGGTGCGCCCTCGCGGCCGGCGATCAGACCGGTCGCCTCCACCCCGTCCATGCGCGGCATGCGTACGTCCATCAGGACCACGTCCGCCTCGGTGCCGTCCTGGGTGAGCGCGGCCACGGCCTCCTGGCCGTCGCCCGCCTCGCCGACGACGGCCAGGTCGGGCTGGGAGTCGATGAGCATCCGGAAGCCGGCGCGCACCAGCTCCTGGTCGTCGACGAGAAGGACGCGGATCGTGGAGCCAGTCATAGCGCCAGTCATATCAAGGGGAGTCTCGCGTAGACGCGGAAGCCGCCGCCGGGCGCCGGGCCGGTCTCGAGCGTTCCGTTGTGGGCGGTGATCCGCTCCTCCATCCCGACCAGGCCGAGACCGCCGGACTCGCGCGCATCGGCGGCGGCGCCCCGGCCGTCGTCGACGACCTCGATCTCGAGGCTGCCGCTCCCGGCCGTCACGGTGACCTTGGCCGCGGCGCCCGGACCGGCGTGCTTGCGTACGTTGCTGAGCGACTCCTGCACCACCCGGAAGGCGGTCAGCGCGATCCCCTCGGGCACGGCGAGGCCGGGCTCGGGGAGGGTCGCGGTCAGGTCCATCCCGCCGGCCCGGGTCTCCTCCACGAGCGTCGCGATGTCGCCGAGTCGCGGCTGCGGGCGGGTCAGGGCGTCGCCGTCGCGCAGCAGCCCGAGCAGCTGCCGCATCTCCGTCAGCGCCTCCCGTGCGGTCTGGGCGACGGTCTCCAGCGCCTTGGGAGCCAGGGTCGGATCCTGCTCGGCGGCATAGCGCGCACCGTCGGCCTGGACCACGATCACGCTCAGCCCGTGCGCGACGACGTCGTGCATCTCGCGGGCGATCCGGGCCCGCTCCTGGGTCGCCCCGAGCTCGGCGCGCTGCTCCGCCTCGCGGCGCAGCTGCTCGTTGCGCTGGATCAGCGAGTCGACGTACGCCGCTCTCGTGCGGGCCAGGGCGCCCAGCGCCCAGGCGGCGACCGGGAAGGTCGCGAGCGAGAGCGCGACCGGGACGTACGTGCTCCAGTTGATCCCGTCCTGCGGCTCGCCGGCAGAGCTGGAATCGACCGAGCTCATCCAGTCGTGGGTGCCGAGGACGGAGCCGAACAGGCCCACCGCGAGCGCCGCCAGGCCCCAGCGCGGGCGTGCGTAGCGCGCCACCGAGTAGACCGCGATCGGGTAGGAGACCTGTGAGACCAACGGGTAGTCGATGAGAAGCACCTGCAGGCCGCAGGCGCCAGCCACGACGGCGTAGACGATCACCGGGTGCCGGCGGCGCCACAGCAGGGGCACGAGCTGGACCACCACGAGCACCAGGTCGGCGACGTGGCTGGTGCTGTCGACGTCGCGCGCCGCGCCCCCATCGAGCATGACCTGGATCGCGTAGAACGGGATGATCAGGAACAGGCTGCCGGCGAGCAGGACGTCGAACCACCACCGCCCACGCGGGCCGAGCCGCCAGGGGCGTTCCAACTCCTCCACAGGCCCACCGTAGAGGAGCCGAGGCGGTCGCGACGTCAGCCCGGGGACGGATGTCACGGTCAGACCCCGGGCGGACTAGGATCCAGAGGCTGGCAATGGATCTGGCATCGGTTACTGGGTTGGATGACTGGGGTTGGAGGACTCGTGGAGGCAGTGCGCTACGTCGCGATCGGTGACTCGTTCACGGAAGGGGTCGGCGACGAGATGCCCGACGGTCACGTACGCGGCTGGGCCGACCTGGTCGCCCAGGGCTGGGCGGCCTCGGGGACCCGGGTGGAGTACGCCAACCTCGCCATCCGCGGGCGCCTGATCCGCCCGATCGTCGAGGAGCAGCTCCCCGCCGCGCTGGCCCTGAAGCCGACCCACCTCTCCTTCAACGGCGGCGGCAACGACATGCTTCGCCCGAAGGCCGACGCGAACGCGATCGCCGACCAGCTCCAGCCGGTGCTCGAGGCCTGCGACGCCAACGGGATCACCCTGATCCTGCTCTCCGGCGCCAACCCGTCGGCCCGGCTTCCCCTCGGCAAGGTCTTCCAGCGCCGCGGCGACGAGCTCTGCGACCTGGTCGAGCAGCGGGTCGCCCACCGCGACGACATCGTGCGCGCCTACAACTGGCCCGACACGACCCTCATGGACGGTCGCTTCTGGTCCGAGGACCGGCTCCACATGAACGCACGCGGCCACCACCGTGTCGCCGCCCGCGTCCTCGACTCGCTGGGTGTCGCGGTCCCCGAGGGCTGGTGGGACCTGGACTTCGAGGCCGCGGCCGGCAAGAAGGGCCTGGCCTACTACCGCGAGTTCGTCGGACCGTGGATCCACCGCCGCCTCACCGGCCGCTCCTCCGGCGACGGCCGCACCGCCAAGTTCCCCACCTGGACCCCGATCGCCGGCTGAGAGCCGAGGCGTCAGGTACGTCGGCCGAGCCCTCGGCGTGGACGAACGGTCAGGACCAGTGGCGGCGGATCACGGCGGTGACGTCGAAGGGGTCTGATCCTCGCTGGGCGGCCAGGAGGCCGGCGCCCTCGGGTGAGCCGGTGTAGAGCAGGCCGGAGCCGCCGACCCAGTGCTCCCAGGCGGCGCGGTACGCCTTCGCGTCAGCAGCGCGGCGGCCAAGGGCGGTGGGGACGGCGTGCCAGGTCTCGGCCTCCGCGGCATGGCGGCCAGAGACTCCAAGCCGCAGCCGCGCCAGCGGGTCCAGGTCGCCGACGACCGGGCGTGAGACCAGGTAGCGGGGCGCGGCGATCGGCGCGAGCGCCTCCTCGAACGAGGTCGCGAACAGCACCGAGTCGGCCTCGGGTACGCCGGCCAGGTGGAGGCGGTAGCTGCCGTCGGAGTCGACCGCGATCTCGAGCGCATCGGCTCCTGCCGACGTCTGGCCGGTCGTGTGCAGTGCGTCGGCGACCGCGGCGCCGACGGCTCCGACGCTCGGTCGTCGTCGCAGCTGGGAGGCGATCCGGGTGCCGTCGCGAAAGACGTACGCCGCCCAGAGCGCCCACAGACCGCCGGCCGCCCCTCCGAGAGCCGCCGCGGCGCCACCGCCTCCGGCGATGACCGCCGCGACCAGCAAGGCACTCAGCAGTGCCGCGAGCGCGAGGACGGCCTTCGCCGGCAGCCGCCACTCCGGCACGCGGCCCTCCAGCAGCCGGAACCCCGGCGGCCGGGGTGCGAGCACGACCCCTGCCGGCGCGCGCAGCGCACCGGCCCGGCGGAGGCGGACCCGGACGGTGCGGCCGGCGACGTCGGCGTACGGCTCCCCGATCCGCCATCGCTCCCGGATCGCCGCGCGGCCCTCCGAGCGGGCGACCATGCGGGCGTTGATGGTGTCGAAGTCGGACTCCGACGGGGCAGCGTACGGGGAGAAGGACTCGTCGATGTGGCCGACGCCGTCGACGACGGAGCCGTCCTCGTCGGCGCCGAAGAAGCCGGTGTGCTTGCGGACCAGCCGCTTCCAGTCGTTGTCGCCGCGCGGATGCTCCTCCTCGACGCAGACCACGGTCCAGTTGACGGCGACCTTGTCGGGCCGCTCCGGATCCGTACGCAGCGACCGCCCGCGCAGCTGCACGACCGCCGTCGTGGTCGTGGCCGCGGTGAGGTCGACGATCCCGGTCACCGATCGGGCGTCCCAACCCTCCCCGAGCAGGCCGCGGGTTCCGACGAGCACCCGGCAGCCGCCGGCCTCGAAGAACTGGGTCACGTGCGCGACCCACTGCCTGCTCGTCCAGCGCCCCACCAGCGTGGCGTACGCCTCCTCCTTCTCGACCGCCAGGCTCTCGGCCAGCGCGTGGTCGGTCTCGGCGATGTGCGAGACCAGCGCGGCGAGGGTCGCCGGCGGCCCGGCGACGGTGGCGCCGGTGACCAGCAGGACGTCGTCGTGGGACGCGCACAGGGTCGCGAGCACCGCCCGCGCGGAGCCGGACTGCTCGGCGATCACCCCACGCAGGTCCACCGGCAGCGTGGCCGAGGCCCGCTCATGGTCCGTCACGACCAGCAGCCGCAGCGAGGCACCGTGCGCGAGGCGTTCGTGGTCGACGATGGCGGCGGTCGCGGTCGTCTTGGCCGCCGAGCGCGCCAGCACCCGGTCGACCGGCGAGCGCCCGGCCCGGATGCCGCGCCGGGTCAGCGAGTAGCCGACCGCGGGCAGCGCCTGCTTGATCGCGGCCAGTGCCTCCTGGTCGGTTGCGTCCTCGGACGTGAGCAGATGTCCGCGCACCCAGTCGCCGATCAGCGCCACCCAGTCCTCGGCCGACGGGTCGCGGCGGTGGACCTCGGTGAGAGTCGCTCCCTCAGGCAGGCCGAGCAGCCCGCGGTGGTGGGCTCGCAGCGCCGCGGTGGCGAGATCCGGCGACGCCTTGGCGAGCTCGGCCCACGAGGGCGCACCCGCCGACCGCGCCACGAACCTCCGATCCAGCCAGGTCAGGAACGGCACACTGCCCAGGTCGGCTGAGGTCAGTGCGGTGAGCAGCTCCTCGAACCGCTCCGCGCTCCCCCGCAGCCACTCGCGCTCACCCGGCGTCGGCGTGGTCAACCAGACCAGGTCGGCGAACGGCGCCAGGTCTCCCTCGCGTACGACCGCCGGGATCGAGGTGGAGAAGACGATCTCTCCGAACAGCGTCCCGACCAGCGCGGACTCTTCCTTGGTGAGCGCCTCGGGCGGGGTGGCGGTCAGCCCCAACACCCGCGCATCCGGCAGCAGCTGCAGGATCTCGCCCAGCAGCTCGCCCCAGACCTCGAGCAGGTGGTGGCACTCGTCGAGCACGAGCAGCAGCGGCCCGGCGCCACGTAGCGCAGAGACCAGGGCCCGGCCGTTGTCGTGCAGCCTGGCCAGGTGGCTCTCCCCGGTCTCCGCCTCGTCGTCGGGGTCGCCGAAGACCGCGACCGACTGGTAGGTCAGTGACGTCAGCGGCGCGTCGATCTCCCGCGACGACGACGCCGACAGACCCAGCACGGCCGCCTGCCTCAGCCACTGCCCCTGAATCGCCGTGTTGGGGCTGAGCACCACGACCTTCGCCCCGTCCGCGATCGCCTCGCGTGCCGTCTCCAGCCCGACCAGCGTCTTCCCGGCCCCCGGTGGCAGCACCACCCACGCCCGCGACCGACCCGCCTCCCAGGCGGCGCTCAACGCCGACAGCGCACGCTGCTGGTGAACACGGAGCTTCACCCCGCGAAGCCTAGCCAGCGCCGAGGCGTCACCCGCGTCGGCCGACGGACGTCTCGGCAGGCTTGCTAGGCCGCGGTGGCGAAGGCCGCCTCCGACTCCGGGTTGCGGGCGACCGAGCGCCGGGCGAGGGCGAAGGTGACCGCGCCGAGGACCGAGGTGACCACCATGGTGATCGCCAGGGGCACCGCGGTGTGCTCACCGGCGACCGCACCGAGCGGCGAGGCGAGGCCGCCACCGAGGAACATGATCCCGCCCATCAGCGCCGAGCCGGCACCGACCGAGGGACGGGCCTGCTCGATGGCCAGGGCGCCGGTGTTGCCCATGATCAGGCCGACGGACGTGGTGACGACCACGATCGGCAGCAGGATGAGTACCTTCGGCACCGGCAACAGCGCGACGACCAGCACCGACAATGCCGCCAGGGCCATCACCGGCTGCGCCGAGCGGATGATCCGGGCCGGGTGCACCTGCCGCTTGGCCAGCCGCGCCGAGACCAGCCCGGCGACGGTCAGGAAGGCGGCGTTCACGGCGAACCCGATGCCGTAGACCGCGGCCGACGTCCCGATCACCGACTGGTAGAGGAACGAGGAGGAGGAGACGTACGTCATCAGGGTCGCGAACGTGAGCGACTGGGTCAGCGTGTAGCCGAGGAAGGCGGGCTTGGCGAGGAGGCGGCCGAGGTCGGCGTACTCGATCCGGCTGCTCCGCCGCTCGACCGGCAGGCTCTCCCGGATCACCAGGAGCACCACGACCACCTGGAGGACGGCGATGGCGGCGACGATCCCGAGCACCCCGCGCCACGGCACGAACCCGGCGATGGCGCCACCGATCACCGGCGCCAGGATCGGCGCGATCCCGCTGATCGACATCATGATCGACATCGCCCGGGCGGCGGCGAAGCCGTGGAGCACGTCGGCCACGATCGCCCGCGCCATCACGATGCCCGCCGCGGCGGCGAGCGCCTGGACGAAGCGGGCCGCGATCAGCAGCTCGACGGTCGGTGCCAGCGCGGCCAGCACGCCCGCGACCGCGGCCACGACCGATCCGATCAGCAGCGGCCTGAGCCGTCCGAACCGGTCCGAGATCGGGCCCCAGCCGATCTGCCCGAGCGCGAGCCCGATCAGGAAGGCGGTGAGGGTCAGCTGGACGTTGCTCGCGGCGGCGCCGAGGTCGGAGCCGATCTGCGGGAAGGAGGGTAGGTAGAAGTCGATCGCAAGCGGCGCGGATGCCGAGAGCAGGGCGAGTGCGAGCAAGAGCCGCGGCGGGACTGACGTCACCGAGTGGACCTCCGGAAGAGTGTGGTTGAAAGACAGTTGAAGAAGACAACCAACCGAACGTCGCAGCCCCGCCGCGCATTCCTCACCAGAGCGTGATCGACCTCTCGAAGATCCCGGTCAGGTCCTCCGCCGACGGCTGCTTCGGCGCGGTGGCGAGCAGCCGCTGCTGCTTGAGCGCGCC
Organism: Nocardioides sp. NPDC057772; assembly: GCF_042798075.1. Taxonomy (NCBI): domain Bacteria; kingdom Bacillati; phylum Actinomycetota; class Actinomycetes; order Propionibacteriales; family Nocardioidaceae; genus Nocardioides; species Nocardioides sp. NPDC057772. The sequence goes on along the minus strand of NZ_JBHVKN010000072.1, from coordinate 13,482 downwards.
CTCGACCAGGTCAGGGATGTCGCCGGCGACGTAGCCGACCTCACCGATCCCCGCCGGGATCCCGATGTCGCGCATCAGGTCGGAGAGCACCCGGGGCAGCAGGTCGCGCGGCTCCTCCTGAGACTCGTCGAAGCCGGGAGCCAGCAGACGGGCCGCACGGAGGTGGCGCTCAGGAGCGGCGTCGAAGGTGTAGCGGAACGCCTCCGGAGCGGTCAGCGAGACCGCCATCCCGTGCGGCACCAGCGGCTCGTCCCCGGGGTAGTCGGTCGGGTGGAAGTCCCGTACGCGCCCGGCGATCGGATAGGCGCAGGCGTGCGGGATGTGCACCCCGGCGTTGCCGAAGCCGAGCCCCGCAAAGGTCGCCGCGAACGCCATGTCACCGCGGGCGAGGGTGTCGTCGCCGTGCGCGACAGCCTGACGGAACGAGCCGGCCAGCAGCGACAGCCCCTTCTCCGACCACATGTCGGAGATCGGGTTGGCACCGCAGTAGGGCACCCGCTGGGCGGGCTCCTTGCGCTCGTAGGAGGTGTAGGGGCGAGCCGTGTAGCTCTCCAGCGCGTGACACAGGATGTCCATCCCGGAAGCGGCCGTCACCCCGGCCGGCTGGGTCATCATCAGGTCTGGGTCGACGACGGCCAGCGTGGGCCGCAGACGTGCGTGCGAGATCCCGGTCTTCACCTTCAGCGACAGCACGTCGAGGACGCACACCGTCGTCGACTCCGCACCGGTCCCGGTGGTCGTCGGAACCGCGACGAGGGGCAGCAGCGGCTTGGCCGGCGCGAGTCCGCGACCCACCGGTGCGTTGAGATAGTCCATCAGGTCGCCGTCGTTGGTGGTCAGCAGGTTGACCGCCTTCGCGGTGTCGATGCTCGACCCACCCCCGACCGCCACGATCGCGTCGAACGGCCCGTTCTCGCGGGCAAAGTCCACCGCGGCCCGCATGCTCTCGTCGGTCGGCTCCACATGGACGCCGTCGAAGACGACCGCCTCGACGTCGTACGTCTTCATCTGCTCGGCCACCCGCTGCGGCAGCCCGGTCGCCGAGATGCCGGGGTCTGTCACCACCAGGGCGCGGCGGGCGCCCAGGGACGCCAGGTCGTAGCCGATCTCGGCCGATGCGCCGGTGCCGAACTTGAGCTGTGGGGAGCCATAGGTGAACACGGTCTCGGGTGTGGCGTGCGTCATGAGCGCACGATATCCACCGGCCCTCACTCGCATCACTGTGCGGAGTGCACAAACGTCTCGAGAGACCGATCGTATTACGTCATGTATTTCACTAATCTTTATTGATAACATTCGCCGTCGACACGCGGAGACCACGTACCGCTCGACGAGCTGAGCTCCTGACCGACGTACGTCCGGCAGGTCAGGCGACGGTGAAGCTGACCTTCCGGGCGACGACGTCGGCGGCCTCCAGCCGGACCTGGACCTCTTCGCCCAACGGCAGCGCCGACTGGCTGGTGACCCCCGCCTCGATGGCGGGTTCCTCGACCGTGATGGCGCCCTTCCGCTTGTCCTCGTCGTCGACCTCGACGATCACAGCGTCGAACGTCTCGCCGACCCGCTTGGACAGCAGCCCGGCCTCGACGAGGTCGACCACGCCGCGCTCGTAGGCGCCGCTGGTCCTCGACGAGGCCCGCATCGTGTCGGGGAGCGTGGCGAACGCACTGGTCACCCATTCGGGGACGGGCTGGTCGGCGCAGAGCGCCAGGCAGACCTCCCCGGCGTAGCGGTCGATCAGGCGGCGCAGCGGAGCGGTCACGTGCATGTATTCGTTGGCGAGCGCCGAGTGCTGGGTCAGCTCGGGGAGCTCGCCGTTGAACGAGGCGTACCCGCTCCCGCGCAGCAGCCGGGTGCAGGCGATCGCCATCGCCGCGTGCTTGCCGTTCTTGCCGTCCAGCGAGCGGATGAAATCGGGGTAGAGCATCTCCGCGGGCCACTCCAGCCCGAGCGCGCGAGCGGTGCGGTGCAGCCGCTGGACGTCTCGGGGGTCGGGCTCAGGGAGCGTACGCAGCAGCCCGACGCGGGCGTAGACCATCAGGTCCGCCGCCGCGAAGCCGGTGAGCAGCGAGATCTGGGCGTTCCAGTTCTCGACGGGCAGCAGGTCGCGATACTCCAGCGACCACTGGTCGCCCACCACTGAGATCTCCTGGTCGCGCAGCGGCAGGTTCACCCCGCCGCGGGCGGCCTCGAGGGCGATCCGCTTCTCACCGATCTCCTTCAGCAGCTCGAGCGACGTCGAGTAGTCGTGATCGCCGAACCCCTCGCCGTCGAACATCTTCTGCACACCGTCGTAGGAGAGCTTCGCCCGCGACCGCACCAGGGCGCGCTCGACGAAGGTGTCGATCCCCTCGCCGGTGGCGTCGAGTGTGTGGGTCCACAGCAGCGCGGGACGCACCTGGTCGGGGAGCAACGAGGCGGCGTCCTCGGAGAGCACCCTGGGGTGGAGCGGGATCTTCGCATCGGCGGCGTAGAGCGACTCACCGCGCTTGTTGGCCTCGATGTCGACCGGGTCGCCCGGCGTGACGAAGGCGGCAACGTCGGCGATCGCGTAGTGCACCACATAGCCGTCACCGTCACGCTCCAGGTGGAGCGCCTGGTCGAGGTCCATCGACGTCTCGGGGTCGATGGTCACGAACGGGAGGTCGGTGCGGTCCAGCTCCGGAAGCCTCGGGTCGGCGGCGGCAGCGGCCGCCGCCTCCTCCACCTCCGGCGGGAACTCGGCGCTCACCCCCAGCTCGGCCTGGAGCGCGGCGATCCCGTCGTGGAGCGTGGTGGCGGCGACGCCGTTGTCGGCACTGGCCACCCGGATGATGCGTGCGGAGCCCATGGCCCGAACTGTAGTGGCTACGGGCTGTGCGACGCCGTGTTCGTCGTGCGCGGCGGCGCCGCATTCGGCCCATCACCGTCTCTGACGGCACCATAGTCTCCGTGCTGATCCTGCTGCCGCCCTCGGAGGGCAAGACCGCGGCCGTACGCGGCAACCCGCTCGTGCTCGACGACCTCCACCTGCCGGTGCTGAACCCGGCCCGTGCCAAGGTCATCGACGCTTTGGTCGAGCTGTGCACCACGCGCCCGGACGAGGCCGTCGACATCCTCGGCATCCCGAAGACCCAGCCCGAGCTCGTCACCCTGAACGCCGGGCTGACCGAGGCGCCGACCGCGCGTGCCGACCGGATCTACACCGGCGTCCTCTACGACGCCCTTTCCCCCGCGACGCTGTCACCGGCCGCGAAGCGCCGCGCGACCAGCCGGGTCATGGTCACCAGCTCCGTGTTCGGCCTCGTCGGCCTGGCCGACCGCATCCCCGCGTACCGGCTCTCGGGCGACACCACCCTCCCCGGCATCGGCGGCATCCAGGCCCACTGGCGCGCCCACCTCGGCGCCGGCATGACCGAGGCACTCGGCGACGGCCTCCTGGTGGACCTCCGGTCCGGGACGTACGCCGCCTTCTGGCGCCCCGACGAGGTGACTGCCCGCACCGCCACCGTCCGTGTCCTCCACGAGCACAACGGCCAGCGCAAGGTCGTCAGCCACTTCAACAAGGCCACCAAGGGCCGCCTCGTCCGCGCCCTCCTCGAGTCCGGCGCCAACCCCCGCACCCCCGCCAAGCTCGCCGAAGCCTTCCGCGACCTCGGCTGGACCGTGGAGGAAGGCGCGCCCACGAAGAAGGGCACCCAGCTCGACGTCGTCGTCACCGAGATCTGACTCCCCACCGTCGGTCGAGCCGCGAGCGCCAGCGAGCGTGTCGAGACCAACACAGTCGCTCGCCGCGAAACTGTCGGTGGTCACGCCCAGAATCGGGATATGCCTTACATGTACATACTCCGTTGCCGCGATCACATGCTCTACGTCGGGAGCACCTACGACCTGGAGCGACGAATCGCCGAGCACAACGCCGGCCTGGGTGCCGAGTTCACCGTCCGACGTCTGCCGGTGACCCTGGCGTACGCCGAAGAGCATCAGACGATCTTCGGCGCCTATGAACGTGAGAAACAGGTCCAGGGATGGAGCCGGGCCAAACGTGAGGCCCTGATTGCAGGCGATCTCGGCCGGCTCCACGACCTTGCCCGCCGTCGTGGCAAACGGTCGCCATAGGGACTGTGTTGGTCTCGACACGCCTCCGCCTAGCGGCTCCGGCGGCTCGACCAGCGGGGGCCACCGTCGGACGAGCCGACTCGGCGTCAGAAGGTGCCGGTGGCGAAGGGGTCGCGGGCGACCGGGAGGCCGTTGAAGAGGCGCATGGAGGCGCGGCCGTCACCGTAGAAGGCGACCACCGTGACCGAGGCGGGCGAGAGCTCCATGTTGAAGACACCGCCGATCGGGGTGCCGAGCGCGTGGGCGACGATCAGCTTGATCGGCGAGACGTGCGAGGTGACCACGACGGTCTTGCCCGCGTGCTCCTCGAGCACCCGCGAGAGCCCGTCGAGCACTCGGACCTGGGCGGCGTCGAACGACTCGCCGCCCGGCGGCGCGACCTCGGTCGCCCCCATCCAGGCCTTCATCTCGTCGGGGTACTGCTGGGCGACCTCGGCGAAGGTCAGCCCCTCCCACTTGCCGAACTCGATCTCCGCGAACCCTGGCTCCTCGACCAGCCGGGCACCGAGCGTGCCGGCGAGGATCTCACCGGTCTCGGCGGCCCGCAGGACCGGCGAGGTGACCACGGCGTCGACCGCGGGAGTCAGCGGCTTGAGCCACTCCGCGGTGAGCAGCACCTGCTCGCGGCCCTCCTGGGTCAGCGGCGGGTTGTCGCCGCCGAGCCCGCCGGAGAACGCCTTCGAGGCGGTGTGCCTGGTGACCCCGTGACGCACCAGGACGAGCGTGGTCGCCTCAGCGCCGGCTCCCCAGCCGCGGGCGGGTTTCTCGCTCACAGACCCGACTCGGCGGTGCGGACCAGGATGCGGGAGCACTCCTCGCAGCGGACGACCTCGTCGGCGGCGAGCCCGCGGATGCGGGAGATCTCGGCAGGGTCGAGCTGGAGGTTGCAGCCTCCGCAGCGGCGGGCGCGCAGCTCGGCCGCACCGACGCCGAGCTTGGCGCTCAGCCGGTCGTAGAGGGCGAGCAGGTCCTCGGGGATGCCCTCGAGCGCCGGCGTCCGCTCCGCGGCGACCGCGGCGAGCTCGGCGTCGATCTTCGAGGTCTCGACGTCGACGGAGTCGACCGCGACCGCCAGCTTCTCGGTGACCTCGGCGAGCTCGGCCTCGAGCCGGGTCACGGTCGCCTGGGCCTCCTCGAGCTGCTCCATGACCGCGAGCTCCTCGTCCTCGAGCACCGAGATCCGGCGGTCGAGGGTGGCGAGCTCGTGCTGCATGCGCTCGAGATCCTTGGCACTGCTGATCGCCCCGGAGTCCATCCGCTCCTGGTCGCGCCGGCGGCGGGTCTTGACCGCCTCGACGTCGGCGTCGGCCTTCTTCTGCACCCGCTCGAGGTCGTCGCGGGTGACCCGGGCGTCGCGTACGGCATCGTCGGTGGTCTTCTTCGATGCCTGCAGCTCCGCCACGACGGCGGCCTGCGGCAGATGCGCACGGCGGTGGCGCAGCTGGAGCGCACGCGAGTCCAGCTCACAGACGTCGAGCAGCTTCACCTGGGCGAACGGGTCGGCTTTCAGCGGATTCTCCTCAGCTATTCACAATCGCAAAGTCCACGGGTCGGTGACGATCTCCGAGACCCGGGTCTCCACCGTATCCCCGAATGCCTCCCGAAGTCGCCTCGCCAGCACCGGCAACCAGGTCCACTCGGCCGCCCAGTGCGGGATGTCGATCAGCGCACCGCCCTTCTCACAGAACTCCGAGGCCGGGTGGTGGCGCAGATCGCTGGTGACATAGACGTCGTACGCAGCCACCTGGTCGAGCAGGAAGTCACCCGCGCCGCCGCACAGCGCCACCGAGGAGACCGGCCGATCGAGGTCGCCGGCGACCCGGATCCCCGCCGCGGTGGCGGGCAGCGCCGCGGCCACGGACTCGGCGAAGGCGCCCAGCGTGGTCGGCTCCACCGTCCCGGCGCGGCCGGTGCCGATCTCAGGGGTCACCCCCGGGATCAGCGGCCGCAGCGAGGTCAGCCCGAGCGCGAGCGCCAACGACTCCGAGACACCGCCGATGGCCTGGTCGGCGTTGGTGTGGGCGGTGAGCAGCGCACACCGCGCGGAGACCAGCGTCGAGAGCGTACGTCCCTTCGGGGTCGTCGCCGCGAAACCGTGCACACCTTTGAGGAAGAGCGGATGATGGACCACGACCAGGTCCGCACCCCATGCGGCCGCCTCCTCCGCGACCGGGAAGGTCGGGTCGACGGCGAGGAGCACCTTCGAGACCGGCTGCGAGGGCTCGCCCCAGACCAGCCCGACGGCATCCCAGTCGTCGGCGGTGGCGGGCGGATACCAGTCGTCCAGCAGCGAGGTGACGGCAGACAGTGTCGGCGGGGTCGGCGAGGTCGGCATGGTGTAACCCTAGATCCCGCCACCGGAGCCACGGCCAGCACCAACCCCCGGCACGGAATCCAGTTCGTAACCGTTCTTTTACAACCGATTCCGTACTTTTCGCCGGATCTTGTGGTGGAATGCAGCGCTAAGTGAACAATCGACTGGAGCAGCGATGACCACGACAGCTACCCCGGACCCATCCTCCGGCTCGGTGACCATCAGCGGCCTGACCAAGACCTACGGCCAGGCCACGGCGGTCGACGGCCTGGACCTGGAGATCCGGGCAGGCGAGTTCATCTCGCTGCTCGGCCCCTCTGGCTGCGGGAAGACCACCACACTGCGGATGATCGCGGGCTTCGAGAAGCCCGACTCCGGCAGCATCGTGATCGGCGGCCGGGACGTCGTCCGGCTCGCGCCCTACCAACGCGACGTGAACACGGTCTTCCAGGCGTACGCGCTATTCCCGCACAAGTCGGTCGCAGAGAACGTCGCCTACGGCCTGCAGCAGCGCAAGACCCCGAAGGCGGAGATCCGGGAGCGCGTCGTCGAGGCACTGCGGATGGTGCGGATGCTCGACTTCGCCGACCGCTCACCGACCCAGCTCTCCGGTGGCCAGCAGCAGCGCGTCGCGCTCGCCCGGGCGCTGGTCAACCGCCCCAGCGTCCTGCTCCTCGACGAGCCGCTCGGCGCCCTGGACCGTCAGCTGCGCGAGGAGATGCAGGTCGAGCTGAAGCTGCTCCAGTCGCGCCTCGGGATCACCTTCGTCTTCGTCACCCACGACCAGGGCGAGGCGCTCGCGATGAGCGACCGGATCGCGATCATGCGGTCCGGGCGGATCGAGCAGCTCGCCGACGCCGACACCGTCTACAACCAGCCCGCCAGCGCGTACGTCGCCGGCTTCGTCGGTCAGCAGAACTTCCTGCACGGCGAGGTCAGTGCCGACGGTACCACCGTCGAGACCCCCTTCGTCGTCGTCGAAGGCCCCGCGAAGCCGGACGGCAAGCCCGGCGAGCCCCACCAGGCCGCGATCCGCCCCGAGCTGATCTCGATCGAGCCCGGGACCCGGACCGAGGGTCTCAACTCCGTGGCCGGCGAGGTCCTCCAGGTCTCCCCGCTGGGCGAGGTGATCCAGTACCTCGTCAAGGTCACCGACGAGACCAGCCTGCTGATCCGCCGCCCCACCCACGGCGCCATCCGGCTCTCCCCCGGCGACCCGGTCCTCTGCGGCTGGGCCGCCGAGGACGTACGCCTCTTCCCCCTCGATGCCCCGTCCGACCCGACCACCGCTAGGAGCCCGCAGTGAGCAAGCCTGTAGACAAGAACGGCAACGTACGCATCCTGGCCAGCCATGCGGGCGCGCGAGCGATCCGCCGGGAGCTCTCGCGGCGCCACTTCCTCAGCCTGGCGGCGCTCGCCGGAGCCTCCGCCGCGATCAGCGCCTGTGGCTCGGGCGGCGGCGCGTCCAGCGCGGTCGAGCCGGGCGCGGGTGCGACCGGCGGCCCGGTGGAGAAGTCGCTCTCGATCTACACCTGGGGCGACTACGACTCCCCCGAGGTGATCGACGCCTTCGGCAAGACCGGCCCGAAGGTGACCCTGGACTCCTACGGCTCCAACGAGGAGCTGATCTCCAAGCTGGTCGCGGCCAAGGGCACCAGCGGCTACGACATCGTGGTGCCGACCGGCGTCTACATCCCGCAGCTGATCGAGAACGAGATCATCGTGCCGTTCAACAAGGACCTGATCCCCAACATGTCCAAGGTCGACCCGCAGTTCCTCGGCCAGGACTGGGACCCGGAGAACGAGTACTCGGTGTGCAAGTGCTGGGGCACCACCGGGTTCGTCTACGACACCACCGTGATCAAGCGCGACCTGGTCACCTGGAACGACTTCATCGACGCGATGCAGAACGAGGCCTCGGGCAGGACCTCCCTGCTCGACGACCCGCAGGGTGTCTCCGGCCTCTACTTCTGGGCCAACGGCATCGACTGGAACACCGAGGACATGGCCGACTACGACGCCTACGAGGCCGAGGCCGTCGAGAAGTGGGCGCCGCACATCGCCGGCTTCGACTCCTACCCCGCCACCGGCGCGATGCAGCAGAACACCTTCGCGCTGATGCAGAACTGGAACGGCGACTCCCGTCTCGGCATCCTCGAGCACAAGCAGCCCGACCGCTGGAAGTGGGTCCTCCCCGGCCCGACGACCGAGCTGTGGATGGACAACTGGTGCATCCCGACCGGCGCACCCCACCCCGAGGCTGCCCACGCGTTCATCGACTACGTGCTGGAGCCGGAGAACTCGTTCCTGGAGATGGACTACATCGGCTACAACACCGGCATCCAGGGCATCGAGGAGATGGCCAAGGAACGCAAGGTCGAGCTGCCCGAGATGATCTTCTTCACCGACGAGCAGCTCGCCACCATGAAGAACGGCGCGGTCAACGAGGCCCAGGACCGGCGTACGGAGGTCTACGACAAGCTGAAGGCCGCCGCCAGTGCCTAGGAGCGCGTCCAGCCGGCTTCCCGGGTTCGTCCTCGCCGTCCCGGCGTGGCTGTGGCTGACGGTCTTCTTCGTCGTGCCGTTCCTGCAGATCGCGTGGTTCAGCCTCGGCGAGAAGCCCGGGATGTTCGGCACCCACAGCAACGCGGTGATGTCGCTGGACCGCTACGCCGAGGCGTTCAGCCCGACCTTCTTCACGATCTTCCGGGCGACGCTGTGGATGAGCGTGGTCGGGACGATCGCGTGCGTGCTGATCGCGCTGCCGGCGGCGTACTTCATGGCCCTGAAGGTCCCCGCACACCGGCGCGGGCTGCTGGTCGCGCTGGTGATGGTGCCCTACTGGACCTCGTTCCTGATCCGCACCATCGGCTGGAAGGTGATCCTGTCCTCCGAGGGCGCCCTCGCCGGGTTCCTGACCGACGTCGGGCTGGTCTCGGACCCGCACGCGCTGCTCAACACCCGTGGCGCGGTGCTGCTGGGCCTGATCTACAACTATCTGCCGCTGATGATCCTGCCGATGTACGTCGCCTTCGACCGCGTCGACACCGCGCTCGGGGAGGCGTCCAAGGACCTCGGCGCCGGCCGGGTGCGGACGTTCTTCCAGGTCACGCTGCCGTTGGCACGTCCCGGCATCATCGCCGGCGTCATCCTGGTCTTCATCCCGATGATGGGCGACTACGTCACCCCGGCCGTCCTCGGCGGCGCCAAGGGCACGATGGTCGGCTCGCTGATCGCCAGCCAGTTCCTGACCGCGCAGAACTGGGCGCTGGGCTCGGCGATGGCGGTCGTCCTCATCCTGCTCACCATGCTCGTGGTCGTGCTCGCCATCGCCCTGATGTGGGGCGTGGGCTGGCTCGTCGGGCGACGGAGCAGGCTGGTCATCGGCACGAAGACCCTCGGAAGGAAGGAGGTGGCGACCGCATGAGCAGGCCGTCCGGAACCAATATCGCGCTCGGCGTGTGGACCACGCTGGTCTTCGTCTTCCTGTTCGCCCCGATCATCGTGATCGGCATCTACTCCTTCAACGGCGGCCGTCTGCTCACCGCCTGGGACGGCTTCAGCCTGGAGCCGTTCACGGCGATCATCGAGCGGCGGACCGTACGCCACACCGTCGCCGTCTCCCTGCAGACCGCCGTGATCGCCGCCCTCCTGGCGAGCGCGCTCGGCACCTTGGCCGGGATGGCGATGGCCCGGTTCCCGGGCCGCTGGACGGGCCCGTTCACGCTGTTGCTGCTGCTGGTCTCGGTGACCCCCGAGATCGTCGACGGCATCGCGCTGCTCCCCTGGTTCGTGACGCTCGGCCAGGACTGGTCGCTGCTGCCGTTCAACAACGGCTACGTACGCCTCGTGATCGGGCACTCGCTCTTCGCGACCGCGGTGGTCACCTACATCGTCCGCGCCCGCCTCGTCGGGCTGGACGCGTCGCTGGAGGAGGCGTCGGCGGACCTCTACGCGCGGCCGGTGGCGACGTTCTTCAAGGTCACGCTGCCTCTGGTCGGCCCGGCGGTCCTGGCCGGCGGGCTGCTCGCCTTCACGCTGAGCCTCGACAACACGGTGATCTCCTCGTTCATCAACGTCTCCGGCACGACCTCGTGGCCGGTCTACGTGCTCTCCTCGGTCCGCTCCGGTCTCAAGCCCGAGATCGCCGCGGTCTCCACCATCCTGCTGGTCTTCACGCTCCTGGTCCTCGGCCTGGTGGCGCGGGTGCTCAAGCGCTCGGGGTCCTCGGTCACCGACACGATGGCCGTGGCTTGATGGGGGGACGGGCTCTCCCCGCGGAGCTGCTGCTGCGCGGGGGCCGGGTGCTGCGCGAGGGCCGCTGGGAGGACGCGGCCCTGGCCGTACGGGGCGGGCGGATCGCTGCCGTCGGCGCGTCGCTCGACTCGCTCGTCGGCCCCCAGACCGTCGTCGAGGAGCTCGACGGCCGCTGGGTGCTGCCCGCCTTCCACGACTCGCACGTGCACCCCGTCCAGGCTGGGCTCGAGATGAACCAGTGCGACCTGACCGGTCTGTCCACGCTCGAGGAGTATCTGGACGCCATCGGCGCCTACGCCGCCGCGAACCCGGGGCGCGCCTGGATCACCGGCGGCGGCTGGTCGATGGACTCCTTCCCAGGAGGCGTGCCCAGCGCGTCGCCTCTCGATCGGCTGCTCCCCGACCGGCCGGTCTTCCTGCCCAACCGCGACCACCACTCCGCCTGGGTGAACAGCCGCGCGCTCGAGCTCGCCGGGATCGACGCCGACACGCCCGACCCGGCCGATGGGCGGATCGAGCGCGACGCCTCCGGCCGGCCCACGGGCGCGCTGCACGAGGGTGCGATGGCACTGGTCAGCTCGTTGATCCCCGCCCCGACCTCCCACGACCTGATGGAGGCGCTGCTGACCGCGCAGCGCCATCTGCACTCCGTCGGCATCGTGGGCTGGCAGGACGCGCTCGTCGGCGACGGTCTCGGCATGCCCGACTCGCTGCCGACCTACATCGCCGCCCGAGACTCCGGCGCGCTCACCGCTAAGGTCGTCCTCGCCCAGTGGTGGGACCGCGACCGTGGCCTGGAGCAGCTGCCCTCGCTCATCGAGCGGCGCTCTCTTGCCGCGCAGGCGGGGTTGGACGCGGGCAGTGTGAAGCTGATGCAGGACGGCGTCTGCGAGACCCACACCGCCGCGATGCTCTCTCCTTATCTGGACACCCACGGCCAAGTCACCGACAACCGCGGACTCTCCTTCATCCCGGCCGACTCCCTGGCCGAGTACGTTGCTGCGCTGGACGCCCACGGCTTCCAGGCCCACATCCACGCCCTCGGGGACCGAGCGGTCCGCGACAGCCTGGACGCGATCGCGCACGCACGGGCGGCCAACGGACCCAGCGGGCTGCGCCACCATCTGGCCCACGTCCAGGTCGTCGACGCGGCCGACGTCGCGCGCTTCGCCGAGCTCGAGGTCACCGCCAACATCCAGCCGCTGTGGGCCTGCCTCGACGAGGCGGTGGAGGTGCTGACCCTGCCGTTCCTGGCACCGGCCGCGCGCGAACAGCAGTACGTCTTCGGGTCGCTGCTGCGTACGGGTGCCCGGATCGCGTGCGGGAGCGACTGGCCCGTCTCCGACCCGGCGCCGCTGCTCGGCATGCACGTCGCGGTCAACCGCCGCTCCCCCGACCAGCCCGCCGACGCCGCCCCGTTGCTGCCCGAGGAGGCGCTGTCGGTCACCGAGGCCCTCGCCGGCTACACCACCGGCACCGCCTACCTGAACCGCCTGGAGGGATCCACCGGCCGGATCGAGACCGGGTACGCCGCCGACCTCGTCGTGGTCGACCACGACATCTTCGACGAGGACACCACCGTCCTCGGCAGGACCCAGGTGACCCGCACGTACGCCGACGGTCGCGAGGTGCATCGACTCTAAGTCGGCGCACAGGTCACGCAGATGCTCTGGACGGACTGGGTCGCGAGAGTGAGGTCATCGCAGCAGACCCGACGACCCAGGAGTGGACCATGAGCCGCGTACCCGAACCCGAGAACACCCCTGAAGGCCCCGCCTTTGAAGGTCGTCTGCTTGCCCGCCCGGAGGAAGAGGTGGTCGACCAGGGTGCCGGCTTCGACATCTCGACGCTGCTGACCCGTCGCCGGGTCCTCGGACTCTTCGGAGTCGGCCTCGGGGCTGCCGCCATGGCCGCTTGTGGGGCGGGCTCGTCGGGCTCATCGGGCTCGTCGGGCGGCTCCGCTTCCAACGCGTCCACGACCGCTGACGGCGAGATCCCGCAGGAGACCAACGGCCCCTACCCGGCCGACGGCACCAACGGCACCAACGTGCTGACCGAGTCCGGGATCGTACGCAGCGACATCACCACCAGCCTCGACGGACGCACCACCGTCGACGGGGTGCCGCTCGAGTTCACCTTCACGGTGACGGACATGGTCAACGACAACGCGGCCTTCGAGGGCGTCGCGGTCTATCTGTGGCAGTGCGACGCGCTCGGCCGCTACTCGATGTACTCCGAGGGCGTCGAGGACGAGACGTACCTCCGCGGTGTCCAGGTCGCCGACGCCAAGGGTCAGGTGACCTTCAAGACCATCGTCCCGGGCTGTTACGACGGCCGCTGGACGCACATGCACTTCGAGGTCTACCCCGACGCCGACTCGGCCACGACCGGCGAGAACGCGATCGCGACCTCGCAGGTCGCCTTTCCGGAGAAGATGCTGACCACGGTCTACCAGGACGACGCCTACGAGGGCTCGGCCGAGAACCTGACCAAGGTCAGCCTCAGCACCGACAACGTCTTCAGCGACGGCTACGACCTCGAGATGGGCACCTTCACCGGCAGCGTCGCCGCAGGGTTCAAGGGATCGCTGACCGTCGCCGTCGACACCACCACCGAGGCCACCATGGGCGCCGCACCCCCGACTCGGCGCTGATGTCCCGCCAATACCCGCCGAGCCGGCGCAAATGTCCCGACAGAACCCGCCGAGTCGGCGCGACTGTCCCGACAGAACCCGCCGAGTCGGCGCGACTGTCCCGACAGAACCCGTCGAGCCGGCGCGACTGTCCCAAGCTCGCGGGACAGATGCGCCGACT
>NZ_JBHVKN010000071.1:0-22550 GCF_042798075.1 Nocardioides sp. NPDC057772 | reverse complement strand
GTCAAGGTCGTGATGACCGCCGACTCGCTCGCCAATGACAGTGACCAGCCGGCGATGGTCGAGGGCTACGGGCCTGTCCCCGCCGCCTGGGCGCGAGAGGCCTTGTCTGACGCCGAGATCTTCGTCCGGCGGCTGTTCACCGACCCCGCCGGTCAACTCGTCGCCATGGAATCACGCTCGCGGAAGGCACCCGACGGTCTGGCCGAGTTCATCGCGACTCGTGACGGCGGGATCTGCCGCACCAACGGCTGTGACGCCCCGATCCGGAACATCGACCACATCCAGCGCCACGCCGACGGCGGAGAAACCAGCGCCCACAACCTCCAAGGGTTGTGCGAACGCTGCAACCAAGCCAAAGAAGCCCACGGCTGGCAAGCCAGACCCGGACCCGACGGCAGCATCACCACCATCACACCCACTGGCCACGCCTACACCAGCCCACCACCCGACACCTGGGGCCAAGACCCACCGCCACTGTCCCGGGCAGAGTTCACGCTGCGCGACGTACTCCTCGACTATGCCGCCGCGGCCTGAGCGTGCCGGTGGTAGACCTTGTTGGCGATCTTCCAGGCTCCGTCGACGAGCACCAGCAGGAACACGTCCGTGAAGGTGTCGGGGCCATGGATGAGGGTCATGGTCGCGGTGGCGACGGTGCCGTGCACCTCGACGACCTCGAGGCGGCGTACGCGGTCCTTCTCGTCGGGAGCCGGAGAGCCGTTGAACAGGGCGCAGTAGTCGTCGAGCGGCCAGGAGACGAAGGCGCCGTCGCGGATGCCCTCGATATGAGCGGAGGGCAGGAAGGCGTCTCGGAAGTGGAGCGGGTCGCCGGTGGAGTGACCGCGTACGTAGGCGTCCAGCGGACGCAGGACGGCCTCGTCGACAGGTGCGTTCACGATCTCCATGCGCACAGGGTGCTGTGCCCACGGCAGCGTGACAAACGGTTTTCCGACCACCGTGAGCACGTCAGCTCGGCTCGACCGTGTCCTCCCCGGAGACGGGGTCGTAGACGTAGACCTGCTCGCCCGCTCGCGGATCGCGAGCGGAGAGCACGTGGAAGGTCGGGGAGGCCGGGTCGGCGAGGTCGACGACGGAGGCGCCGGCACCGAGCACGCCGCGTACGAGATGTGGGGGTGCGGTGGTGTCGATGCGGGTGACGACGCCGGGGGTCACCCAGACGGGGATGCCGGCGAGGAAGCCGCTGACCTGGAAGTGGAGGTGGCCGGTGAGGATCGCGCGTACGTCGCTGCCGCGCACCACACGGCCCAGGGCGGAGATGTTGCGGAGGACGACGTCGGCGACCCAGGGCAGGGAGGTCAGGTGGAGGGGCGGATGGTGGAGGACCAGCACCGTCCCGTCGCGCGTCGGGGTGGCCAGCTCGGCGGCGAGGCAGGCCAGCTGGTGCTCGTCCAAGAACCCGTGGGTCTTGCCCGGCACGAGGCTGTCGATGGTGATGACCCGGAGCTCACCGAGGAAGCTGACCGCCGCGCACAGGTCTGACTCGGGATCCAGCAGACGACCGCGGTCGCTGCCGTCGGCTTCGAGGTGTCCGCTGCCGAGCGCCTCACGGAACGGTCCGCGGGTATCGTGGTTGCCCGTCGAGTAGATGTGCGGGATGCCGCGCTCGGCAGCGAAGGCGCCCACTCGCTCCAGCACCGAGCGGCAGCCCGTGGCCGAGCCGTCGTCGGCGATGTCGCCGCTGACCACGACAGCGTCCAGGCCGGGCACGTGGCGGGCGTCGCGCAGGATGCTGTCGAGCGCGGCGACGGCGTCGACCCCGTCCATGTCGGCGCCGCTTGCGGTGACATGGGTGTCGGACAGGTGCAGGATGCGGGTCAACGCGGACTCACGCCCACTGACGGGATCGTTCGACGGCCTTGGTCCACGAGCCGTACGCCTCATCGGCCGCATCGCGACGGGACGCGTCGGGGGAGAAGGTGCGGTCCAGCGCCCAGGTCTCCCGGATCTCGTCGAAGGACGACCACACCCCGACCCCGAGGCCGGCGAGGAACGCCGCGCCGAGGCCGGTGGTCTCGACGTGGCGAGGGCGGGAGACGTCGACGCCGAGCTGGTCGGCCTGGAGCTGGCACAGCAGGTTGTTGGCGGCCGCGCCGCCGTCGACGTTGAGCGAGGCGACCGGCGTCGGCATGGTGGCCATCACGTCGCGTACCTCGAAGGTGATCGCCTCCAGGGTCGCCCGCACGATGTGGGCACGGGTGGTGCCGCGGGTGATGCCGATGATCGTGCCGCGGGCGTCGGGGTCCCAGTGGGGCGCGCCGAGACCGGTCAGGGCGGGCACGAACACGACCCCTTCGGACGAGGTGACGGTGCGCGCGAGCGCCTCGGTCTCCGCGGCGGAGCCGATGATCTGCAGGCCGTCACGCAGCCACTGCACCGCGGCTCCGGTCACGAAGATCGAGCCTTCGAGGACGTAGGTGACCTCTCCGGAGGGCGACATCCAGCCGGGGGAGGTGAGCAGGCCGGAGTCGGACCGTTGCGGCGTGGAGCCGGTGTTGGTCAGCACGAACGACCCGGTGCCGTAGGTGCACTTGGAGTCGCCGATCTCGAACGCCGCCTGCCCGAACAGCGCGGCCTGCTGGTCGCCGGCGACACCGGTGATCGGCAGGGAGAGGTCGAGGAAAGAACGCGGGTCGGTGACCACGCCCTCGCCCCAGTTGGGCCCGATCTCCGGCAGCGCGTCACGCGGCACCCCGAACAGGTCGCACAGCTCGTCGGACCAGTCGTTGGCGTTGATGTCGAACAGCATCGTCCGGGACGCGTTCGAGACGTCGGAGAGGTGGTGCAGACCCCGGGTCATCCGGGCGATGAGGTAGGAGTCGACGGTGCCGATCGCGTAGCGCCCCGACTCGACGTGCGCCCAGGTGTGCGGCTCGTTCTCGCGGAGCCAGGCCAGCTTGGTGGCGGTGAAGTAGGGGTCCAGGCGCAGGCCGGTGAGCTCGCGGACCCGGGCGTCGTGGGAGGCCATCGAGGCGCACATCGCCGTCGTACGCCGGTCCTGCCACACGATGGCGCGCCGCGGCGATCCCAGCGTCTCCCGGTCCCACAGCACGACCGTCTCGCGCTGGTTGGTGATCCCGATGCCGACGAGATCGTCTCTGCCGTAGGCCGCGAGGACCGTACGGCACGCCTCCAGGGTCGCCTGCCAGATCCCCTCGGGCACGTGCTCGACCCAGCCCGGACTGGGGAAGTGCTGATCGAACTCCTCATACCCCCGAGCCGCGACCTCGCCCTTGTCGGTGACGATCAGCGCGGTGACGCCGGTGGTGCCGGCGTCGATGGCGAGGATCGACGTCACTGGGGCGTCCTGACGATGTCGAGGATGCGCCGGTCGATCCACGACAGGTCCTCGGCCACCCGCATCTCGTAGTTCTCGGTGCCCACCCAGGCGAGGAAGTTCGAGGCGCCCTGCGCCGCGGCGTACGTCTCCAGCTCTGCCTCGATCTCGGGGGTGACCGGCACCTTCTCGGCCTCGGTCGAGGCCGTCAGGTAGAAGTCGCTGAGGTCGAGGAGGCGCTTCAGCTCGGGGATCGGCGCCGGGTGGTCGTCGACGCGGAGGTCGGCCGCGATGTCGTCGTTGCCGCCGTAGCCGGCGCCCTCGCGCACGACCAGGAGGGCAGCGCTCTGCCGGCCTCGGCTGTCGCCACCGGCCTCGTCGCCCGCGGCGAGCGCGGCGAGGAGTCGGTGCTGCAGCGGCTGGTCGGGGGAGGAGGCGAGCCAGGCGGCCTCCATCGCCTCGACGACCTCGGGACCGGTGAGGATGTTGCCCTGGATCGCGTACGCCCCGTCCGTGGTGGAGCCGGTGCGGCCGCCGGCCCAGCCGAAGCAGGAGGGTCCGGTGTGGGAGACGGCGTTGCCGTCGACGTCGACGATGCCGACCTGACGGTGGTCGCGGCGCTCGTCCTCCTCCAGGAGCCTCTCGAGAGCGACCGCGGCGGTGGCGCCCTCGTCGAGGTGGGCGAGAGCCAGACCCTTGTAGGCGACGTTGGCCTCGGCCTGGGTGGCGATGGCTCCGACCCCCGCGACAGCGGCCGGGACGGCCGATCCGACGGCGAGGAACTTCGAAGCGACGGCCACACCCCAGGTGGGCTCCCCGGTGCCTGGATCAACTGCTCTGGCGACGATGGAGAAGGTCATGACAGCGACCCTATCCACGAAATTTCTTCCGCTTACGGCGTGTTTACGAATTGTCGTACACCTGACAGCGAGGTTGGGCTTTGATTGAGGGATCCCTTCATCCCAATTTCGGAACTGAGTTTCGAACGTGACCAGGAAGGACATCATGACAACCCTGGCGAAAGAAGAAGCACCTGAGTTGAAGAGAGTGATGGGGCCGTGGCTCCTGCTGCTCTTCATCGTCGGTGACATCCTAGGAGCCGGCGTCTACGCCGTGACCGGGACCATGGCCGGCTACGTCGGCGGCATCCTGTGGCTGCCGTTCCTGCTCGCCTTCGTGGTGGCCACCATGACGGCCTACTCCTACCTCGAACTGGTGACGAAGTATCCCAGCGCCGCCGGCGCCGCGCTCTACACCCACAAGGCCTTCGGCTTCCACTTCCTCACCTTCATGGTGACCTTCGCGGTCGCCTGCTCGGGCATCACCAGCGCGTCGACCTCGGCCAACACGCTGGCGCAGAACTTCTTCGGCGGCCTGGAGATCAACGGCTGGATGGATGCGCCCAGCGAAGGTGCCGTCACCCTCCTGGCGTTGGGCTTCATGGTCCTGCTCGCGCTGATCAACCTGCGTGGCGTGGGCGAGAGCGTGAAGTTCAACATCATCCTCACGGTCGTCGAGATGGTCGCGCTGTGCATCGTCATCGGCGTCGGCTTCTTCGTGATCGCCCAGGGCAAGGCGGACATGTCGGAGCTGGTCTCCTTCGACGACTACTCCAACATGGGCGTCGTCTTCGCGGTCACCGCCGCGACCTCGGTCGCCTTCTTCGCCATGGTCGGGTTCGAGGACGCCGTCAACATGGTCGAGGAGACGAAGGATCCCGAGCGGATCTTCCCGCGCACGATGCTGATGGGCCTGGGCGCGGCCGCTCTGCTCTACATCCTGGTGGCGGTCTCGGTCGTCAGCGTGCTGACGCCGGGTGAGCTCGAGACGATCCGTGAGTCCGAGGGCCGGGCCCTGCTCGAGGTGGTCGGCAAGGGCGCCCCCGACTTCCCGATCGACAAGGTGTTCCCGTTCCTGGCGGTCTTCGCCGTGGCCAACACGGCGCTGATCAACATGCTGATGGCCAGCCGGCTGGTCTACGGCATGGCCAGGCAGCGGGTGCTGCCCAAGCAGCTGGGTGCGATCCTGCCCGGTCGCCGCACGCCCTACATCGCGATCATCTTCACCACCCTGCTCGCGCTGGGGCTGATCTGGTACGTCTCCAGCGACCCGGACAGCAACATCGTCTCCAACCTCGGCTCCACGACCGCACTGCTCCTGCTGTGCGTGTTCGCGATCGTCAACATCGCCTGCGTGGTGCTCCGCAACCGACGTGCCGACACCGACAAGGCGTTCTTCACCGCGCCGAGGTGGCTGCCGCCCATCGCCGCCATCTTGTGCATCTACCTGGCCGGTCCGTGGGTCGACCGCGACGGCATCGTCTACGAGATCGCCGGCGGCCTCATGGTCATCGGCGTGATCCTGTGGGCGATCACCTGGCTGGTCAACAAGTTCGCCAACAAGGACGACGAGCCGCCGCACTTCACCGACATCGAGCACATGGACGTCAACCCCGAGGACGACAAGTAGCGGGGTGACCACCGTCGGGGCCGGCGTACGTTCTTCGGGAGACGTACGCCGGCCTCGCCGTGTCTGAGATGACTTCGTAACAACAGCGCGATCCGCGTACCCTGAGCCTCGTGAACGACGCCTTCCCCTCTCTCGAGCAGCTGCACGCCATCGGAGCCCTCCAGCAGCCGACCTATTCCGACCCGGCCGCCCTGGCCGCGGCGGTCGAGAAGCTGAGGAACCAGCCGCCGCTCGTCTTTGCGGGGGAGTGCGACCAGCTCAAGAGCTCGATCGCCGCCGCCGGCCGCGGCGAGGCGTTCATCTTGCAGGGCGGCGACTGCGCCGAGGTCTTCGCCGAGGCGACCGCCGACAACACCCGCAACAAGCTCCGCGTGCTGCTGCAGATGGCAGTGGTCCTGACGTACGCGGCCTCCGTCCCGGTCGTGAAGATCGGCCGTCTCGCGGGGCAGTACGCCAAGCCGCGCTCCTCCGACACCGAGACCCGTGACGGGGTCACCCTGCCGGCCTACCGCGGCGACGCCGTCAACGGCTTCGAGTTCACCGCCGAGTCCCGCATCCCCGACCCGCAGCGGCTGCTGGACGTCTACCACGCCTCCGCCTCGACGCTGAACCTCGTGCGCGCCTTCACCACCGGTGGCTACGCCGACCTGCGCCAGGTGCACACCTGGAACTCCGAGTTCGTGCGCAACTCGCCGGTCGGCGCGAAGTACGAGGCGATGGGCTCCGAGATCGAGCGCGCGATCGCCTTCATGGAGGCCATCGGTGCCGACCCGGAGGAGTTCCACCGGGTCGACTTCTACTCCTCCCACGAGGCGCTGCTGCTCGAGTACGAGCACGCGATGACCCGCATCGACTCACGCACCGAGACGCCCTACAACGTCTCCGGCCACTTCGTCTGGATCGGTGAGCGCACCCGTCAGCTCGACGGCGCCCACGTGGAGTACTTCCGCCACCTCAACAACCCGATCGGCTGCAAGCTCGGCCCCACCGCGACCCCGGACGACGCGCTCGCGCTGGCCGCCAAGCTCAACCCGAAGAACGAAGAGGGTCGGCTCACCTTCATCACCCGCTTCGGCGCGGGCAAGGTGCGCGACGGGCTCCCCGGGTTGGTCGAGAAGATCACCGCCGAGGGCGTCAACGTCACCTGGATCTCCGACCCGATGCACGGCAACACCTTCTCCACCTCCAACGGCTACAAGACCCGCCGCTTCGAGGACGTCCTCGACGAGGTCCAGGGCTTCTTCGACGTCCACCACGCCCTCGGCACGGTCCCCGGCGGCATCCTCGTCGAGAACACCGGCGACGACGTCACCGAGATCATCGGTGGCGGCGAGGAGCTCGACGAGGCCGGTCTCGTGCACCGTTACGAGTCCGTGGTCGACCCGCGCCTCAACCGCGTCCAGTCGCTCGAGATGGCTTTTCAGGTCGCGGAGATGCTGCGCTCGCGCTGAGCGTCGCCTCCGCCCGCACTGGACGACGTTCAGTGGTCAGTCGCGCGCCCAGGCGAGCTGCATGATCTCCTCGCCGTCGTGGAGGGTGCTGCGGTTGCCGGTGTCGGTGAAGCCGGTGGTCTCGTAGAGGCGCTGGGCGCGACGGTTGTCGGTGCGGGTCCAGACGCTGAGGCCCGCCCAGTCACGGGACTGGAGGTCGCGGATCATCTCGGTGCCGACGTGGGATCCCCACACGGCGGGGTCGACGAAGACCATCGAGATGTGGCCGTAGCCGGGGAGCGGTACGCCGTCGACGAGATAGGTCTCGGCGAGCAGCATCCCGGCGGGGCGGCTGCCGTAGTGGGCGAGGAGCGCGAGCTCGGCCGCGTCCAGCTTCTCGCGGACCCTGCGGATGCGGGCCTCGGTGGCGGTCCGGCGGCGAGCCGCGTTGGCCGCTCGCCAGATGTCGACGGCAAGCGCGCGCTGCTCGTCGCTGTCGATCTCGGCGACGATGATCCTCGGCATACAGACAGGCGCTACAGCGTCATCAGCCAGACGCCGAGCACGAACATCACGATCATGAAGATCGCACCCACCCACAGCAGCACGATCCAGGTCGAGGGGTTGTCCTCGGCCTCGGCGGCCATCAGCGAGGAGACGTACTCCTGCTGGGCGCCGTAGTCGCCGAAGTCCTGCTCCAGGGGCTCGGCCTCGGCGGCGTAGCCGTAGCCGGTCTGCCAGTCGGCCGCGCCGTCGGTGGCGTAGGCGTCGTCGGCGTAGCCGGTCGCATAGGCCGGCTCGGGCTCGTAGGCCTGGTCGGCGACGGTCTCCTCCGGCGGAGCCCAGTGGCGGGCCGTGCCGTTTCGCTGCTGCTGCTGCTGGACGAGCATCCCGGAAGGCTGGACGAAGGGCTGGTACGCCGCCTCGACCGGCACCTCGGAGACCGGCTCGGGCTCGGGGTCGGGGACCGGGTCGGGCCCTGGGACGGGCTCCGGCTCCGGGACGGGGCCGGGCTCGGGGACCGGGGTGGGCGTCGGCTCCGGGTCGGGAACGGGGTAGGGCCCCGGCACCGGGGTCGGCTCCGGGAACGGCGAGGGATCCGGGATCGGCCGCGGCTCGGGGTCGGGGATCACGGCCTGTGCAGCGGGCTCGTCGGCCGGCTCGTGCGCCGGCGGGGGAGTGGCCGGTGGCGGGGAGGACGGCGGTGCGTACGCCGGGCGGATCGCGGTGGAGCCGTCGGGCTCGTCGTCGGTGTCGAGCTTCTCCTCGACCTCGGGCGAATGGCGCCGGGAGGTGCGCTCGGTGGGCTCGTCCTCAGGGACGGCAGCGATCGAGGAGGCCGGCCCAGGCCGGTCCTCGTCGCCGTAGGCGCTGATCCGGGGCAGGCTCAGTGAGGTCTGCTCCGCGTCGGGCACGTCGTCGACCGCCTCCGGAGCGGTCGCCTCGACCGGCCTCCGGATCACGGTGGCCTCGTTCGGCTCGTCGAGCTCTTCGGGCTCGGGTGTGACGTCGTCTTTCGCAGCACTGGACACGGGTGGCGTCCTTTCCTCTACATCGGTGGAGTCAGCCTCGGCAGCTGGGTCGAGCTCCCTGGCGACCTCGAGACCACACACCGGACACGTCGGCTCTTCGGACAGCCGGTATCCGCACTGTGCGCAGCTGGTCATGCCACCCCCATGGCGTCGAAGATCACTCCTGTGCGTCTCCAAGCCTAGACGACCGGAGTGAGGCCGAGCGGCGAGCTCGCTCGTCCGCTCGCGCCGAGCGAGGGAGTAACCATGCGGATGCATGGAGGTCACATGCCTTGACGGTGCGCCGATGCCCGCAGATCGCGGAGCAGCGGGATATCGGCGTTGTCCGCGTCACGGGAGCCCGGAGTCTCCAGGATGAACGGCACTCCCGCGGTCGCCGGATGGGCGAAGAGCTCCTCGAAGGCGGTCGTGCCGATGTGGCCGCGACCGATCTGCTCGTGGCGGTCGAGGTTCTTGCCGCGTACGTCCTTGGAGTCGTTGGCGTGGATCAGCCGGAGCCGCCCGGGGCCGCCGATCTCGACGATCCGGTCGACGCATGCGGTGGCGCCGCCGGGCTCGTCGAGCGGGGCTCCGGCGGCGAAGACGTGGCAGGTGTCGAGGCAGATCCCGGCCTTGGGGTGGAAGTCGACGGCCTCCAGATAGGCGGGAAGGTCCTCCACCCCCGCGCACAGCGACCGTCCCTGGCCGGCGGTCGGCTCCAGGAGCAGCCAGGGTGCGTCGTCGGCGGAGATCTGCTCGAGCACGGGCAGCAGCGCCTCGCGGACCTGCTTCATCGCCGCGACGAAGTTCTCCCGGGCGTCACCCTCGGGGGAGACGAACGAGCCGGTGTGGATCACGACGCCCTCGGCGCCGATGTCGGCGGCCCGGCGCAGGTTGTGGGCGACCAGCGCAGCCGACTTCTCGTACGTCGCCGGTGTCGGCGACCCCAGGTTGACCAGGTAGGGGGCGTGGATGAAGGCGCGCATCCCGCGCCGTTCGAGCTCGGCGCGGAAGGCCTTGTCGTCGGCGGGCTTGCCCGCCGAGAGGGCCCAGCCGCGGGGGTTGCCGACGAAGATCTGCAGGGTCTCGCCGCCGACCGCGTCGGTGTTGGCCAGGGCGCCCGCGACCAGGCCCTTGCCGACCTGTACGTGGGTGCCGATCGGATTGCGGAGGATCGAAGCGGTCATGTCAGTTCAGCCAGATCGTGATCTCGGAGCCGTAGGGGGCCTCGCCTCCGGCTGGCTCCTGGCGGGTGACGTAGCCGAAGCCGAGGTTGATGCCACCCTCCTTCTCCTCCTTGACCTTGAACCCGGCGGCCTCGAGGGTCTGCTTGGCGGTGTCCTTGTCGTTGCCGACCACGCTGGGGACCGGGACCGCGGCCGGGCCTTTGGCGACGACGAGGGTCACGGTCTCGCCCTTGGGGAGGGTGCCGGAGTTGGGGCTCTGGCTCAGGACGGTGCCGGGCCGGGCCTCCTGGTTCTCCTCCTCCTCGATCTCGACGACGAGACCGTCTGCTTCGAGCGACTTCTTGGCACGCTCGGCGCTGCGGCCGGTCCAGTCGACGATGTCGACGGGGGCGGGGCCCTTGCTGATCACGAGCACCACGGTCTTGCCGGGCCGCACCAGCGTGCCGGCGCGGGGCTGGGAGTTGATGACGTGGCCCTCGGGCACGTTGTCGTTGAACTTCTCGATCGGGTCACCGACGGTGAGGCCGAGGTCCTGGATCTCGTCCTGGGCGTCGTCGGCGAGCATGCCCTTGACCTTGGGCACCGAGTATTCCTCGACGCCCTTGCTCACGCTGATCTCCACCGTCGAGCCGGGCAGCGCCTTGGCGTCGCGGCCGGGGTCGGAGTCGATCACGACGCCCTTCGCGACGGTGTCGGAGAACTCGGTGTTGGCGGAGACCTCGAAGCCGGCGTTCTGCAGCTGCGTGGTCGCCTCGGCTCGGGACAGGCCGGCCACCGAGGGCACCCGCTCGTAGCGACCGTCGATGAACCACCACAGCCCGCTCGCCACCAGCGCCACGGCCACCACGGCGGCGCCGATCGCGATCGGCCCCCTCCAGGTCGGCGGCACGCTCCAGCGCTGCTTGGGCTGCGTGGGCGTGGGGGCGATGCGTACGTTCTCCTCGGGCTCGCTCAGCGAGAGCCGGCCGGCGGCGGGAAGGCCCACGCCGGGAGGCGGTCCCACCGGGCCCGGGGGCCTGCCCGGCGGGGGGCCGGACGGGCCGGACGGCCCGGATGGGGGCAGGCCGAGCGCGGGCAGGACCGCCGTCGACTCGGCACCGGACTCGTCGTGGGCGCGCGCCGGGACGTCGGCGCCGTTGACGGCCTGCCTCGGCTTCTCGGGCCCTCCGGCCGAAGGGAGTGCCAGGTCGGCGGTGAGCTCGGGGTCATCGAAGATGCCCGCGGACAGGGTGGCCATCACCCGGTTGACCATGCGCAGGAGCACGCCGGCGTCGGCCGGGCGCAGCTCTGGGTCGCGAGCGGTCGCGCGGGCGACCAGGGCGTCGACGTACCGGGGGATCCCGGGCGCCGCCTTCGAGGGCGGCGGTACGTCCTCGTGCACGTGCTTGTAGGCGATGTCGACCGGCGACGGGCCGCTGTGGGGCTTGCGACCGGTGAGCAGCTCGTAGAGCACGACGCCGGCCGCGTAGACGTCGGTGCGCGGCCCGGACTTGGACTCGGTGACCAGCTCCGGCGCGAGGTAGGAGACGGTGCCGACCAGGGTGCCGGTGGTGGCGTCGTGCGAGTTGTTGGTCATCACCCGGGCCAGACCGAAGTCGGCGACCTTGACCCGCTGCGAGATCGAGGCGGCGCCGGTGGTGATGAGGACGTTCTCCGGCTTGATGTCGCGGTGCACGATCCCGACCGCGTGAGCCGCGGACATAGCGCTCAGGATGGGCTCGATGTAGGCGAGCGCCTTTGCCGCGCCCAGCGGAGCCTGCGAGGCGATCGTGTCGCGCAGGGTGTGGCCCTCGATGTACTCCATCGCGAGGAAGGCGACGCCGTCGTCCTCGTCCTGGTCGTAGACGGCCACCACGTTGGGGTGGGAGAGCTTCGCTGCCGACCTGCCCTCGCGTACGAACCGCTCGGCGAAGTTGCCCTCCTCGTCGAGGTTCTGGTGCATGACCTTGACGGCGACGATGCGGTCCAGACGCATGTCGTGGGCGACGTAGACCGTCGCCATGCCGCCCTTCGCGACCTTCTCGACGATCCGGTAACGCATCCCCAGGACCTTGCCCAGAAGGGGGTCGGATGCGGTAGCCGGGCCTCCGCCGTGGCGCCCGATGACGCCGTCACGGGGGTCCGCCTCACTAGCCACGCGATCCTCCTGTCTCCGGTCGGAGAAGTATTCCGGACCGGGCAATGGTACGGACCAGCGGGTCCCACTCACGACTTTCCGGCGCGGGTGCCCGGGCCGGTAATGTGATCGTTATGAGCGAAATGCGGCTGGCAGAGCAGGATCTGGGCGTCCTGGTGGAGGACTGGATCGACTGGGCCACCGCCGCCTCGCAGCTCGGCGTGACGGTGGGCAAGGTGCGCACCATGATCCGTGAGCACGAACTCGCCGCGGCGGTTCCTCCGGGCGTCAAGGGACAGCACATCCCGGCCCTGTTCATCCAGGACGGCCTGCCGGTCAAGGGCCTCAGCGGCCTGCTCCACGTGCTCCACGACGGTGGCTACGACGACCGCGAGATCATCGCCTGGCTCTTCCTCGACGACGACCTCCCCGGCCGCCCGATCGACGCGCTTCGGGAGAACCGCGGGTCGGAGGTCAAGCGCCGGGCCCAGGCCATGGCACTGTAGGCCCCACCCGTCCGTACGTCTCGGAGGACCGTCGTGAGGTCGAAGTCTGCCCTGGTCGCCCTGCTGCTCGCCGTGGTCATGGCGCTGCTCGCCGGATGCGGCAGTGCGAGCGGTGGTGACTCTGGTTCGGACGGCGGCGGGAAGACCGGCACCGATCCCGAGAGCGGGCTCGCCTGGATCGCGGAGTCCGAGCTGCCGCCCGAGGGCGTGGAGACGCTCGAGCTGATCGACGCCGGCGGTCCCTTCCCCTACCCGGGCAAGGATGGCAGCACCTTCGGCAACCGCGAGGGGATCCTGCCGGACGAGCCGTCGGGCTACTACGCGGAGTACACCGTGCCGACGCCGGGCTCGGACGACCGGGGTGCGCGGCGTATCGTCACAGGCGAGGGTGGCGAGTTCTACTACACCGAGGACCACTACGAGTCGTTCGCACGGATCGACCGGGGGTGATGGGAATGAGCGGACTGGCAGGACTTCTCGCCGGGCGGGTCGAGCCCGGCGTCTACCGCTGGCACACCGAGCTGGCTGCCGCGGACCTCTCCGAGTCGGTGACCGGCGCAGGCTGGTCGCTGGCGCAGATCGCCGACGTGGCCGAGACCAAGGACGAGGTGCTCGGCGCCATCGGCGCCGCGCTCGGGTTCCCGGCCCACTTCGGCCGCAACCTCGATGCGCTGTGGGACTCGCTGCGCGACCTCTCCGCGCCCACGGTGCTGCTGTGGGAGACCTGGGGATGCGCGGCCTATGCCGACCGCGCCGGTTTCGACAAGATCGTCGGGGTCCTGAAGGACCGGACGGCAGAGATCTCCGAGCAGCGTCCGGCGTTCACCGTGCTGCTGCGCGGTGACGGCCCGGAGACCGACCTCGCCGACCTCGGCTGACATCATCCGACCGTGACGGTGCGGGTCGGGTAGCCGGTGGCTCCATCGGGCGCCGGCGGGGCCTCCTCGCCGGTCTGCGGGGTGCCGGTGCGGTCGTAGGCGCGCGCCTGGATCCGGTGCTCGCCCGCGGTCGCCTCCCAGCGGAAGGACCACTGGCGCCAGGTGTCGATGCTGTCCTCGGCGGCGAGTGCGGCCGGCTGCCAGGGACCGTCGTCGACGCGTACCTCGACCTTGCTCACCCCGCGGTGCTGTGCCCAGGCCACGCCCGCCACCGTCACCTCGCCCGCGGCATCGGGGTTCTCGCGGGGCAGGTCGATGCGGCACTGGGTCTTGATTGGGCCCTCGGCGGACCAGCCGCGGTCGGTCCAGTAGGCACGGAAGTCGGCGAAGCGGGTGACCTCGAGTTCGGTGAGCCACTTGGTCGCCGAGACATAGCCGTAGAGGCCGGGGACGACCATGCGTACGGGGAAGCCGTGGTCCGGGGTCAGCGGCTCGCCGTCCTGGGCGATCGCCAGCAGGGAGTCACGGCCGTCGGTGAGCGCCTCGAGCGGGGTCCCGATGGTGATGCCGTCGGCACCGGTGGACTTCACCGCGTCGGCGTCCGGGTCGAGGCCAGCGCGCTCGAGGACGTCGCGGATGCGTACGCCGGTCCAGGTCGCGTTGCCGATCAGGTCGCCGCCGACCTCGTTGGAGACGCAGCAGATCGTCACGCGGCGCTCGTAGAGCGGCATCGCGAGCAGATCCTCGTAGGTCAGCTCCACGGGGTTGTCGACCAGGCCGTGGATCTTGAGCCGGTAGTCGGCGACGTCGACGCGTGGGGTGAGCAGGGCGATGTCGATGCGATAGAAGTCGTCGACGGGGGTCAGGTGGGGCGTCAGGCCCTTGATCGGCAGCTCCGCGCCTGCCGGGAGGGGCGCTGCGGGGGAGACGGCCGTGGGGATGGCCAGCCGCGTCGTCGGGTGCCGGCGGGCGGTGACGACCTTCGCGCCGACCCCGCCGGCCGCACCCACCGCCGTCACGGCCGCCGCCGCGACCAGGAAGCTGCGCCGGTCGAAGCCGGCGGGAGCCTCCGCCTCGGCGGGTGTCTCCTGCCGCCCGCTCAGGGTCCGGGTGAGCAGGACCAGGGCGGTGACGCCGATCGCGAGGCCGATCACCAGCGCGATGACCCCGGCCGTCCCGTTGCCGGCGCGGTCGGCGAGGAGGGCGGCGGCGTCGACGGCCCCGAGGAGCAGGAACATGCCCGCGCCGAGCACGGGGCGGCGTACGGCCAGGGCGCCGGCCACCCCGAGCAGGATCAGCGTGACCAGTGCGACGCAGACCAGGAGGATCGGCTTGTCGGCGGTGCCGAAGGTCGCGACGGCGGCCTCCTTGAGCCAGCGCGGGGTGAGGTCGATGACCCGGTCACCGAGCGCGAGCAGGGGAGAGGCCCCGTGCGCGAGGGCGGCGATGAGCTCGGCGACGCCGAGGCCGAGCACGCCGGCGGCGATGCCCGCGGAGGGGCCGCTGGCGAGACGTCCGAGGAGGGTGCGGGATGTCATGCTGTGGGTTCGTGGCCGATCGATGGTCGGATGGGACCAATCCTCCCACCCCTCGGCCGCGAACCCGGGGTGAGATCTGCCATTGTCGTCGGAAGGGGTGCGTGTGCGCCGAGCGCTGCGGGTCGTGGGCGAGGAGTCGTCCTCCGGCCCGGCCGAGCTGGATCCCGGAGCGGTGATCGCCGCCGTCGCCGGGGGAGACCTGGACGCCTTCGGTCGCCTCTACGACGACCTGGCTCCGCTCGTCTTCGGCGTCGCCCGGCGCGTGGTGCGTGACCCCTCGCGTGCGGAGGAGGTGGCCCAGGAGGTGTTCACCGAGGTGTGGCGCCAGGCGGCGCGGTTCGACCCCTCGCGTGGGTCGGTGCGGACCTGGGTGCTCACGATCGCCCACCGGCGGGCGGTCGACGCGGTGCGCTCCTCGCAGGCATCGCGTGCGCGGGAGGAGCACGTCGCGCGGCGCGAGCCGGTGGAGGTCGCGGGCCCGGAGGACACGGTGGTCACCGCGGCCGAGCACGAAGGCGTACGCCGCTGCCTGGACTCGCTCACGCCGCTGCAATCGCAGGCCGTCCGGCTCGCCTACTACCAGGGCTTCACCTATCCCGAGGTCGCCGCGCTGCTCGGCCGGCCGCTGTCGACGGTGAAGACGCGGATGCGCGACGGGCTGATCCGGCTGCGCGACTGTCTGGCCGAAGCGGAGCTCGAGGCAATGGACGGAGGGGCCGGCGATGGCGCCTGACGTGCACGGCCTGGTCGGGGCCTATCTCCTCGACGCGCTGGAACCGCCCGAGCGGGCGGAGTTCGAGGCCCATCTCGCGGTCTGCTCCGAGTGCCGCGAGGAGGTCGACTCGCTGCGGTCGGCGACGGCGTCCCTCGCCGGAGAGGTCGCCGAGGTGCCGCCGGTCGCGTTGCGCTGCCGGGTGCTGCGTACGGCTTCGGACACGCCGCAGCTGCCGCCCGTGGTCGCGGTGGCGAGTCGCCGTCGTCGTCGCTGGCTCCTGGGTGCGGTCGCGGCGGCTGCCGCGGTGATCGTCGGCGTCGGCGTGACGGTCGGGGTCGTCGTACGTGACGACGACCCGCCACACATGACCGCCGCCCAGGTGATGTCGGCCCCCGACGCGAGGATGCACAAGGAGAAGACCGCCGACGGCGAGCTGATGGTCGCGATGTCCCACGAGATGCACATGGTCGCCGTCGACGCCGCCCACCTCTCGCGTCCCGAGGGGATGACCTACCAGGTCTGGTGGCACACCGACTCGGGCATGGAGTCCGCCGGCGTCCTCGACGAGGAGATGGCCGTCGCCGTGCCTGTCGAGGACGGCGACCTCATGATCACCATGGAGCCCATGGGCGGCTCCGACGAGCCGTCGGAGAAGGTCTTGTTCCAGATGCCTGTCGAGCGCCTCTGACGCCGGCCGGGCCGCGGCCTCAGACGGTGCGCTGCGTGGCCGCGGTGGCGAGCGCGCGGAGGGTGTCGGCGGCACCGGCGTCCAGGGTGCCGGCGGACCGGGCGTCGTCGAGGGCGGTGAGACCCTGGTCGGCCAGCTCGGTGATGGTCTTCTCCACCTGCTGCTCGGCGCCGGAGGTGGTGATGATCGTGCGCAGGTCGGCGACCTGCTCCGCACTGAGCGGCTGACCGAGAGCGCGGTCGAGGCGGTCGGCGTCGGCAGGCGTCGAGCCGGTCAGGGCGAGGGCGACCAGGACGGTGCGCTTGCCCTCCACGAGGTCGTCGCCGGCGGGCTTGCCGGTGACCGAGGGGTCACCGAAGACGCCGAGGAGGTCGTCGCGCAGCTGGAAGGCCTCGCCGACGGGCAGGCCGTAGGCGGTCAGTGCCTCGATCTGCTCGCGCGCGGCTCCGGCCAGGGCCGCGCCGACGTGGAGGGGACGCTCGACGGAGTATTTGGCCGCCTTGTAGCGCACGACCTTCATCGCGGCCTCCACGTCCGCGGCACCGCGCGCCTGGACCGTGATGTCGAGGAACTGTCCGGCGATGACCTCGCTGCGGGTGAGGTCGAACACCGACAGGGCGGCCGCGGTCTCGGCAGCTCCGAACCCAGAGGTACGCAGCAGCTCGTCCGCCCAGGTCAGCAGCAGGTCTCCGAGGAGCACGGCAGCGGCATCCCCATAGGCGCGGGACCGGCCCGGCCAGCCCGCGGCGGCGTGGTCGGCCTCGAACGCGCGGTGCGCCGCGGGTGCGCCGCGCCGGGTGTCGGAGTCGTCGATGACGTCGTCGTGGACGAGTGCGGAGGCCTGGAGCAGCTCGAGGGCGGCGGCCGCCCGCACGAGCGACTCCTCCTCGGCGGGCGAGGGGGAGGGGCGGACGGCGTGGAAGCCCCAGTAGCAGAAGGCCGCCCGTAGCCGCTTGCCGCCCGACATCGACTCGCGCGCCCGGCGCAGCAGCGGTTCGACCTCGTCGCCGAGCGGGATCAGCCGCTCGGACTGGGTCTCGAGAAAGGTGTCCAGCGCCCCCTGGACGCGACTGCGGAATTCATCGGCGTCCCACGTTTCATTCACTCTCTGAGCCTAGGGCACTGCCTACGATGGCCCGATGGTGACTGGACGTGGACGCTCCCTCGCGGAGCTGATCAACGAGGGCGAGCGGTCGTTCTCATTCGAGTTCTTCCCGCCGAAGGACGAGGCCGGGGAGGAACAGCTGTGGAACGCCGTCCGGGCGTTGGAGCCCTACCGGCCGACCTTCGTGAGCGTCACCTATGGCGCCGGCGGCTCGACCCGTGACAAGACCGTCGCCATCACCGGCCGGATCGCCGCGGAGACCGAGCTGCTGCCCGTCGCCCACCTGACCTGCGTCGGCCACACCCGTGAGGAGGTCGCCGCGATCCTGGACTCCTACGCCGCTCAGGGCGTCGCCCACGTGATGGCGCTGCGCGGCGACCCCGCCGAGGGACCGCGAGCCGAATGGACCCCGACCCCGGGCGGCCTCGACTACGCGATCGACGTGGTGAGGCTCGCCCGCGAGCGTGGCGACTTCCGCATCGGCGTCGCCGCCTTCCCGGAGGGCCACCCGGGCGCCGAGTCGCTCGAGGCCGACGCCGACGTGCTGGCCGCCAAGGCGAAGGCCGGCGCCGAGTTCGCGGTCACCCAGATGTTCTTCCGGGCCGCGGACTACTTCGGCCTCGTCGACCGGGTCCGGGCCCGCGGCGTCGACATCCCGATCCTGCCCGGGATCATGCCGATCCTGAACCTCGCCGCGATCCGCCGTCAGAGCGAGCTCATCGGCGCCGAGGTCCCCGACGAGATCGTCGAGCGCATCACCGCGGCCGGTCCGGACCCCGCCGACATCCGCGCCGAGGGCATCGCGGTCGCCGCCGAGCTGTGCCAAGAGCTGCTCGACGGTGGCGCGCCGGGGCTGCACTTCTACACGCTCAACCGCTCCAAGGCGACACTGGAGATCTTCGCGAAGCTCAACGTCACGGTCTAACCTGCCGGCCCGATCGACTGCGCGACCAGCGCGGCCGACAGCCCGGCGAACGGCAACCCCGAGCCAGGCGTCGCGTGGGCGCCGGCGGCGTAGACGTTCGGGATCGGGGTGCGCGGCCCGAGGCGCTGGAACACCGTGCTGCGCCCCGCCCACTTCACACCCAGCGGGGACCCGCGCCAGCGGCGTACGAGCTCGGCGGCGCCCAGGTCGACCCGGTGCACGACGTGCTCGCGGACGTCGATCTTGTGGCGCGCCAGCGCCAGCAGGACATCCTCCATCAGCTTGCCGTGGGAGTGGATCGTCCAGGCGTGCTGGCCCACGGGTGCGAGCCCGCGGGTGCGTACGACCAGGGTGGGCTCGCCGTGCAGCACCAGCTCGTCGGGCAGGTCGGTGAGATGGTCGGGCAGCGAGGAGAGGCCGAGGTGGAACGTCATCGGCGGGATCGCCGGCAGGGTGCGGTGCACCAGCGGCCGCAGGGCCGGCAGCGAGCGGGGGTCGAAGGCGACCACGACCGCCCCGTCGGTGCCGAGGTCGATCTCGCCGGCGGTGGTGTTCACCGCGACCGCCCGCCCGTCGCGTACGACGATGTCCTCCACCCGGGTGGCGGTCTGCACCGTCACCCGCCGGGTGGACATCCGGGCGGTGAGCACCTCGGCGACCACGCCCATCCCGCCCTCGACCCGCCAGGCGCCGAACCGCTGCTCGAGGTAGGCGGTCAGCCCTGCCCAGGCAGGTACGTCGCGCAGCTCCTGCCCCGCGGCGACGAACGGGTGCGCCGCGACCAGCCGGAGGCGTTCGTCCTTGAACGTCTTGCGCAGCCGCTTGTGGAGCGTCTCGCGCGACCGGAACCGCTCCGCGACGGCCGAGGGCAGCGCGGAGGGCTCCCACGGCACCTCGAAGTAGTGCTGCCGCAGCACCTCCCAGTCCTCGCTGAACCGGGCGACGTAGTCGGTCCACAGCCGGCCCATGCCGGGCCCCAGCTCGTCGAAGGCGGCGAGCTGGGCCCCGCGGGTGCCGCCGGGCACGGCGACCGAGGTCTTGTCGGCGAACCGGTGCTCGCGGACGACGTCCATGGGCACCAGCTCGAGCTCACGCTCCGCGGGGCGCCCGGACTTGCGGAACAGGTCGCGCATCACCGCGGGCAGCAGCGTCGAGGTCGCCGAGGCGTCCCAGGTGAACCCCTCCTCGCGCACGGGCACCAGCGCGCCGCCGAGCTGTCCGGAGGCCTCGAGGAGGGTCACCGAGTGGCCGAGCTTGGCCAGCCGGGCGGCGCTGGCCATCCCGGCGTACCCGCCCCCGAGGACGACGACCCTCGTCACTGGACGGGGTAGGGCTTGGTGGCGCCGTCGGAGGGCCCGTCGGGCGGCTGGGATCCTCGTCGTCTGCGCCGGGTCAGCTTGCGCCAGCCCCCGCGGACGGCCCGGACGATGAAGTACATCAGCACGAGTCCGGCCACCAGCAGGACCGCGGCGACGCCGGCGGCGGCCAGCGGGTGCTCGGTCGCGAACCAGACGACCCCGAGGACGAGCCCGTCCTCGGCCACGCTGACCACCGAGTTGGAGACCGGCTCGGGGGAGGAGTTGACCGCGAGCCGCTCGCTGGCCTTGATCAGGTGGGACATCAGCGCCGTGGTGCCGCCCACGACGCCGCCGACGGCCTCGTTGAGCGAGTCGGCCTCACCGGCTAGCAGGACACCGATCACGGCGCCGATCGTCGGCCGGATCACCGTGGAGATCGAGTCCCACGTGGAGTCGATGTAGGGCACCTTGTCGGCGACGAACTCGATCGCGTACATCAGCCCCGCGGCCGCCAGCACCGGCCAGGTGCCGAGCACGTCCGGGATCGCCTCCGCCCCCGTCGTACGCTGCACGACGCCGAGCACCAGCACGACCAGGTAGGCGTTGATGCCACTGGCCCACCCGCTGGAGAAGGTCAGCGCTAGAGATTCCATGAGGACATAGTGGCGTACGCCGCCGACAACTCGGTCTCGACCCGAGACCAAGCGCACGCGTCCGTGTATTTACCTACGCTGCACCCCGTACGGCAGAATGGCCTGATCAGAGACTGAACCCCCACGTCGCAAGGAGACCGGATGACCATGACGACACCCGACGAGAACGAAGGTGTGGTCGTGAGCGAGGACCCGGAAGCCGCTGTCGAGGTGGCAGCGCTCGCGGCCGAGCCAGTGCCGCGCGAGATGACGTGGGCGATCCGGCTGATCGTCGGACTGATCGCGTTCAGCGCGGTCGTGGTCGTGGTGATGGTGCTGCGCTCCGACGACCTGGTGCGCGCCTGGGCGGAGGGCAACCCCTCGGCCAAGCGCATCCTGGAGACCGAGGGCCTCGACGCCCTGATCAACCCACCCACCGACAACCGGGTCAGCGCGCCGGCGTTCATCGCCCCCGCGATCACGCTGTTCGGTGTGATGGCCATCATGATGGGTGTGCTCGCGGTGTTCCTCCGCAACGGCTTCGAGTGGGCCCGCATCACGATCACGTTCCTGGTGTTCATCTCCGCGGTCGCCAGCATCGGCGGCATCCTGACCGGCCCGCCGGTCATCATCAGCGTGCTCACCGCCATCGCGCTGGTGATCGCCGCGGGGCTGCTGGCGGTCATGTGGCTGCCGGCGAACACCCGCTACATCCACCCGCCGCACCGGATCCGCGGCGCCGTCGCCGAGGACTGAGCGACCCGCACCACCGCTTCGACACGCCCCGCCACCGAGACGTCTTGTGACTGTCGGTGGCGGGGTGTAGTTTGATCTCGTGTTCGAACAAATGTTCGAACAGCCAGGCTCTGGCGGGTGTCGTCCTCGACCCCCGGCGCCCGCCGGAGCCGTCCACTGCGGGGTCGACCTTGAGCGAGAAGGACGACCCCGATGCATCTGCTGCCGGCGACGACACACAGCTACCTGTTCCGTGCCACCGAGTCGCTCTCGGAGGCCATCGTGGCCGACGACGTGCCGAGCAGGTACGCCATGGCCCACGTCGCCGCCCTCCAGGCCGCCGCGGCGCTGATCGCCGCCCGCACCGACCCGGTCGAGGCCGCGAGCCGCGCCGGTCGCCGCCGGCCGTGGAACGCCTGGGTCCGTCTGAAGAAGGTCGCGCCCGAGCTGTCCGAGTGGGCCGAATACTTCGCCGCAGGCGCAGCGAAGCGGGCTGCCGCAGAGGCGGGCTCCATCCGGGCCGTCACCGCCGAGGAGGCCGACGAGCAGGTGCGCGACGCCGACCGCTTCCTCGCCGTCGTCGAGGAGTCCCTCGGGCTGATGGCCCACACCTCCCACGTCGTCCGCCTCCAGCACGACCGCCTCGTGGGCTGATTCAGGTGTGGTGGGATCAGGGCCTACGCTTGGCCGCATGGCAGCTGGCTCCGCATCAACCAGTCGTCGGGCAGGCGCCCGGACCGTCGCCGTCTGGGACGCGCTCGACCCGGTCCTGGCCGCGGGCTCGCTCGACGTCCTCGACATCGGCGGCGGCACCGGCACCTCGGCCGTACGCATCGCTGGGCTCGGTCACAAGGTCACCGTCGTCGACCCCAGCCCGGACGCGCTGGCGGCGCTCGACCGGCGCGCCCGTGAGGCCGGCGTCTCCGTCGACGCGCGCCAGGGCGACCTGGCCGCCCTCTCCGACGTCGCCGACCCCGGCGGCGCCGACGTGGTGCTCTGCCACGGTGTCCTCGAGGTCGTCCCCGACCCGGAGGACGCACTGGCGGGGATCCGCGAGGTGCTCCGTCCCGGCGGCACCCTCAGCCTGCTGGTCGCCCAGCGCACCGCCGCCGTTCTCTCCCGTGCCCTGGCCGGCCACTTCGCGCAAGCCGCCGAGCTGCTCGACGACACCGCTCCGCAGGGGCGCTCGGGGCGCCGGTTCGCGCTCGACGAGGTCACCGGGCTGCTGGACGCCGCCGGGTTCGAGGTCGGGGATGTGCGGGGCGTGCGCGTGTTCGTGGATCACGTTCCGGGGTCGTTGCTCGACGTCGATCCCGGTGCCACCAACGCGCTCGTCGAGCTGGAGCAGCGGGCTTCTACCCGGGCCGACTACCTGCCGCTCGCTTCGCAGCTGCACGTGCTCGCTTCGCTTCGCTGACGGCTCGCTTCGCTTCGCCGGGTGGCGCCGACGCGGCGCGAACGTCCCACCTCCGCTAGCGCTCCGGCGTGACATTTGCGCCGAGTCAGCGCTTGTCCGCGTCCTCGG